>JAATVT010000180.1 GCA_014523685.1 Nitrososphaerales archaeon TH5893 | reverse complement strand
ATGAATTACACGACAGTTTTAACGAATTTTCTTGTGGAGTTGTGATATATTTTGGATCATAAAAGCTTAGATATAAGATACTGTTATTTTTTTTATTTCTAAACACTATATATTAATGAGGGCCTTAAGGTCTGCTTTAAGTCTTGTCATTTCAGGTTTTGCAAGCCATTTAAGCAATGTAAACCATATCATTAATTGTAAAAATGAAGAAGATGTGGATGAAGGTAAAAAAGAAAGATTTGATCTCAACTACCATAGCAACAATATTGCTGGCCGGATCAATAACTACTACAAGTATACTAGCAATGTCAATTGTTTTTCAAACAAATCAAATGGCAGATGCGCAGGAAATGTCTGGTGATATTACGGCACCTGCTGGTGGTAATCCTTTTGGAGGGGAAAATATGGGTACCATTACCATCGATTCAAGTGGACGCCGAACCAACGTAAGTGCTGATCTAAATTCCGCACCAAATGAGGGAAATGTATTTGAAGGTTGGCTTGTTGACGAAGTATCAGGTTACAAACTAAGTTTAGGCCAGTTTAGAAATGGTACACTAGACTTTAGTCAATACATGGTCAATCCATATACATACAATAGCTTTGAAGTAACGGAAGAGCCAGCTGAAGATGTCGACCCGAATGCTGCAGATTCCATAGCAGGTTTTGAACTTAAAACTCCATTCGGGCGTTGAGTATCCTTTAGCTCCTTTTTTTCCTTATGTTTTGCCTGCTCTATTTTTTCTTACTTAGTAGGATAACTTTCATTGAAGAAAAATAGCCTCTGTCTAGCCCAGCAGGTGCTCATTTCGGAGAGAAAGTTTACTGTATGCGATTATACTTTCGGGAGCCTTCAGGTTTACAAGCCATTTAAGCAATGTAAACCATATTATAGATATGACAGACCCAGTAAAAAAGGTAAAAGATGTGAGTCAAGATGTTGAAGCAAAAATGAAGACTTCAGAAGACCACGCTAAAGGCAAACCTAGCTCAGAAACAGTAAACAAGGCGAAGGTTAAAGTAAGAGATGCTTTGACCTAAATATACTCATTTTTTTATACTGCTTTTCTTATTTACCAACAACTCATCTGTTGCCCTTAACCCTCCAGAACACATGAGCAAAATTATAGCTCGATTCCTGGGTGTTGCATTTAATCTCGTTCTCCTTCCCTATCCAAAGAATTCTCCTCCATCCTCTACTCCAGGTATGTCAGTATCATTATTATTATCTTGAATGATCTACTTTCAACCACGAAATAATAATTCCTTATCATTGATATTTATGAGCACATGCGCATATAATAGATTAGTAATTCAATAGTTTTTACCTTCGATCTTTTTTGATAAAACTAACCTGACCATTTATTTCTAAGTTTGATTCTTCAATTTCAGAGACATCTCTTATTCCAGCTGATCTCATATAGGATTCAAATTCTTTTATTCCGATTCTTGCTTTTTTCAATCCCTCTTTATCTATGTTTCCATCTTTAACTATTGGAATAACATTTGGGTTAATTATTTTCTCTATTTTTTTATTTTTGGCAGTTACGTAATCCAATAACTTAAATACAGTAATAATTATGATGACTGCTGTAATCATTGTTACTATCGATGTGTCACTATTGATCATAGGCTCACCAACAATATTTCCAAGGCTTAATATTATTATTAGTTGATAAGTCGTCAGTTGTCCAATCCCTTTGCTCCCAAGCCATTTGATAACAATAAGAAGAATTCCTGTTATGATGAGGGTTCTTAGAACAATAGACAGTATCAAGGCAGGTTCAAAATTGAGTGCAGTGTCTAAATATTCTGAAAGTGATAACAAAATATCCATTGCTCATAAATAATATTTGGTTCATAAATAAGTATCACTGACAATATACAATAGACAACAAGTACACATAATTGCGGGTTTTTATTTAACGAAGGATTTTTTCCGTCCATGAATTTGCCAAGTCCAAAACTTCGTCAAGGAAGGTATTATATCGAATACTGGCCAAGAAACATCATACCACCTATGTCATTCAGGAATAAACCAAAAAGCATTCTTGGACGAGTAAATGAGGGATTAGGTTCGTTCAAGGAATCACCACCAGGAACTCATTGTCTTATGGTATATCCTGATCTGATGACATTAAGGGGAAGATATTCGCATTATACAAAAATACAATTGGAAGATAATAATGAGATCGTTTTGATTCTTTCATACTATGAAATGTTTTCAAGAATGTTTTTGCATTTACAGATCCATTATTGGCATTAGAACACTTTAGAATAAATCACAAGGATTATTCCCTTATAGTATCTGATATTAGGATGCCTACTATGAATGGGTTTGAATTTGTGAGAGAGGCTAGGAAGATAGACCCAAAAGTCAAGATCTTGCTTATGACAGCATTCGAGATTGATGATAAGGATTTAGCTAAAGTTCTTCCTAAGCCAAAAATAAATGGATTGCTTCGTAAGCCCGCTTCGACCAAACAAATATTGAATACAATATCTAACCTAATAATGGATTTATGAATTAGAGACGTCTCCTGCGATCATCTTGATCCAGCAAGCGATAACTCGGAAAAGAGTTACTCTGTTACACCCTAATTGATAATTCTATTACTAAAAAAATTAGGTTCTAGACTCTCGTTTGAATTGTCAATCGATAGACGGCAGGAACATGGTTTCGTCATGAAATACTTCTAAATACTATATTTACTACTATTTTATAACCTAACCAGCCAATATGCCAGACCTTAAACCCAGGAGAAACTCAGCGTAAATGTTCTCAAGCCATCCTTCCATTGAGTCTCCCGCGGCCCCACATTAATGATCAACTCTGAAATTAACAAAGTTAATCATACCTTTGTTAATGGGATAACTAGCTAATGGGAGAACTTAAAAAGTAGGTGTAGTCACGGATTCATAGAATGATTGAAGTTAGTAAAGGACAAAAATCTTATAGTGGAATCGGGACATTCATCCCATTGTCCCTTATACATTGTAAGAAATGCGGAAACGATATCATTCTCGGCGAATCAATAGGTTAATCATATGTCTAATCATATTTCAAATAATAGAGGAATCAAAATCAGGATTAATAGCACTGTTCAAATATCATTGTCCCTGGTATGCCTTTGTCTCCCTTGGAAACTTATGACATACTTCTATCCTCTATTATTATGAATTCTACGTTATCATGCTATATGAATATTAAACCACAAAATAGGATAAGGCGACGAACTACGTATTTGGACATGCCTAGGTCTTTATAGTTATACAAAATAGGTCTTTATGAGCTGTAAAAAGGAAAGAAGAATAGCGTATCTATTTTGATTGACTTCCTCCGCCGATGAGTCCCTTAAGTCCTTCAGAAATACTCCCAAAGATATCGCCCGTCTCGTTTGCAACTGTCTGACCTATTTCTTGACCTCCCTGTGATATGTTCTGGGCTACATCTGATTTGGATGCATTGGTTAATGCTTCTCCTGTCTCATTCAAGGCCGCTTGTCCCGCTTCTCCTGTCTTATTCATGGCTGTTTGTGCTGCTTCTCCTGTTTGATTTCCTTGCTGTTGAGTCGAGGCTGGACTCGTAGCCTCCGTAGCCTCCTGCTCTTGTTCCATTCCTCCAGTCACGGAAGTATTCTGACTGCCAATATCACTGGCATTCTGGAGAAGACCTGTATTACCAGATGTCAGATTTTCCATTTGGCTAGCCGTTCCTATACCTGATTGATTCTGTTGTCCGCCGCCACCTCCTGATTGATTTGTTTGATTACCCTGTGCAAAGGAAGTGTTTGCAAAATGTCCTACTGATGTCAACAGTGTTACTGCTAACAAAGAAGTCGCAATCGATAATGTGATTGATGTCATCTAATCCTAGACTAGCTAATATATCATAAAAGTCTTTTTTGCTGATGCTACACGAACGATTCAATATAGAGATAAAGATACTGGGTGAAATAAAAACACGTGAGAATAGAAGTAAAGGAGTCTGTTTGTCGTGTGCTAAAGAGATAATGAGAAGACCTAATACAATTTAAAAAAAGAAATAAGATTAGTCAGTGCTCTGGCTCTGTCTTATAGTTACGCTGCTACTGCAGCCACTACAACTACCAGTTGTTGTTGTAGTGCATTGACCATTCCTACAGATGGTTGTAGTTCTCTGCGAGTCCGCATCTGCGCTTTGTAGCTCTAATACCGATATGACGCCTACTGCTAGAACAAGTACAGCCATAATGGCGAATATTTTAGTCGTCATTACCTCAATATAGTTGAGAAGATATAAGGATGTCTAATTCTTACTGTATTTTCCTCCTTACATTTGGACCCTATGATTCACCTAGAACGCCGATAGATAATAGAATCAAATTAGTGTTCCAGTAATTGGATAACTGACAAAGATTACTAACACGGATAGATAAATCTGGTTAGGCCACCGAACTACAAACTAGAAATGATTCCTATCCAACTCTGTGTGAATATCATATGCCAACTTATCAAATTTATCTCTCTCCTTCTTAGTGACAGACGCTATATCTTTCTGGGTATCATACAGGTCTAAGAATCTCCTTTTTACAAATTCTTTATTTGAATCCACCGCACTTCTATAAGCACCTTTTAACATTATTCTCTTTCTTGAGCTATTCCACAAGGGAGTCTTGCACTTGGCGCATTTGTCAGGATTACCTTGCAGATCCTTACCGTTGACCCTTCTAGTCCACTTCCAACCGCAGCGTTCGCATTTATACTCAGTGGTTTGGACTGTGCTTATACCCATTAGTTTACCATGGGTAAAGTATCGTATAAATGTTTACCCTAAGTAGTGCATGGCAATGAACCTTACCCAGGGTAAAGTATTACTGGTCTATAGATATCCGTCGAGGGAGAGCGTTTGTGTGTCCCGTGCGAGGGGGAGTACGAAGACATCAATAGAATTTTTGAATTTAGCACAAAATGCTTTTTTGATGATTAAGTAGTCATACACAAAAATGGATTTAACATGCGCTAATTGTCAGACAATTTTTGTTCCCCAAATGTGTACCCAACTCATGGGGAGCAACACAAGAGGCATGTATGTCTTTGTATATTAACAATTGTGTCCAAACTGTAAGGAACCTATAGTTGGAGTTAAGGAACAAAAGGATCTCTATGCTTTAGATATCGACATTAAAGATTTGACCTTCTTAACAAGACCAAGATAGCTCTATCTGTTTGTCTTGTTGTAATTCTGTAACTTAATTCCGGTTATAATAGTGGTTATGTATGTGGACCTACCAATCTAACCATCGTCGGCGCTCTCTTCTTTCAATATCGTGTTTTTCAAAATCATGAATTATGTCTCTAGCCACGTTCTTTACAATAGTATTGGCCGTCATATACAGCACGCCCGCAGTGCCCAACCAGAATAATGTCTCAATTGGTTTCATTGTGTTCTTTATAAAATAGTGTTTATTTTATTTATATCTGTGCTTTATTCTTGATTCCAATTAAATGGTCCAAATGGATATAGTCAAGTTCTCTAATACCATCAGGAGATAACTCTGACATGGCTTCACCATGCTCTGACTAATGTTTATACATCATAGATCCCAAGAATGCATATGACATGCTCGTGGGTATCCAAGGGACTAAGTGATTTTTCAAGGGAATTCTATGAATTTACTATGCCTGCTATAGATATGTTCGAAGGCGATGACACAAACGAGTTAATAGTTAAAATCGATCTGCCAGGTTATGCGAAGAAAGATATCAGGTTAAGTATTGATGAAGATATTCTACGTATTAGGGCAAATAGGGAGCGGGATGAAGAGTTGCATACGGGTTCTGTTTATTATAAACATAGACCTAGACAGATAGATAAAAGAATTATGCTCCCCATATCTCCCCCAGACAGTGAAAAAATTGTAGGAGCGGCAACCTATGTCGACGGTGTCATTACAGTAAGGATTCCAACTGTACAGCCTAAGAATATTCAAATCCTGTAGAGATGCAACTACCTTAGCAAAAAGTCAGAATCAATTCAGATCGTTGCGCATTTGAAGCGAAGGTCCTCAGTCTAGCACTTCTTATGTTTTATGTAGTTCGGTAGTCCATACAATCTTTCCATTTACTATCCATTTGGCACCACCTAGATCTCTGCCGTCAGGGCCCCGTGCTTTTGGAACATCAATTTCTATGTTCTGTAATTCCATAGTGGCTGTCATATTTTTGTCTGTTAGGCTTTCTAAAAATTGTCCTGCCATCTGCGACCATAAACTCGTTGATTGTTGTATTTGTTGTTCTGGTTGTTGATTCTCATATTTTTTTTGACTCATATCTATATTACGGACAACTTTGGATTTATATGATGTAGGTTAGCGTCTTCCTAGGAAAACAATCTGCAGAGTTGTTTTTGCTTCTCAATATCATTCATATTAATTTCTTGCGGAATATGACAAGAAAAAAGTAGAGGCAAGACATTTCACTAGCTCCGAAGTCATTCTATGTTTGACCGTTGCCATATTTCTATTCTTCTGTTAGTACATCATCTGTTAATTTAGCGGCCTCTTTTGGGGAATTAATCTGTACATCATCACTTCTTGTTAATAGTCTTGAAAGTGTCGGCTTCGCTTCTTTTCCTATTGTTATTGCTTCTTTGCCTTTCCTCGAAAATGAAAGCGTAACATCATTATCGGTTAAATATTGAGCAAATTTTTTTGAAAATGACAGTACCTTTACATCCTTATCAAGTATCATTTTAGTTAGGTCGAATGCATTTTTCAGTTTATCGAAGAAGCCTATATTTTCTTCCACTTCATCTTTAACTATATCTATATTAAAAAGTTCAGGCTCCAGAAAATTGATATTTATTTTTTTGTTTATATCCTTACTATTTATGACTTCTATTTTTAAAGCAGGTTTGTCAGAAGCATAAAGTTCAACCGAACCACTAGTGACTGATTTAAGAGATTTGGCTAACCAAAAGGATATCTCATTCTCCATTTCAGTAGCAACATCAGGGGTATGAGACGGTTTATTTTTCTCCAAACCTTTCTTATTCACCAAGTTATGAATATCTAACTGGTTTTATCAGACTCATCTAAACTTAGTTTACTTTTCTTGGACCCGTTTCTATCTTGGGTAAACTAAATTGGCCATGTCATTTGATGCTGCATTTACAAGCCGAGCCGTATTCACACCAAGTCTAGAAAACTCTTTTGTGCTATCTTTTGTCTGTTGTAAAACTGTTCTGACGACTTCTAAATTTGTCGAAATTGCATTGTTGGTTAGTCGAGTGGCTGATACCATATTGTCTACAAAACCGGTAGCTACCGTTCCGTATGTCTCAGCTAATCCTTTTGGAGATATCCACCAATAATTCCAGGACCTACTTACGTTTTCTACATAAGGAGTCCATACCGATTGATAGATGTTGACAATCTCTTTTTGTGATTCTATATAATTATAGGCAATTTCTCTTGTGGTCTTAATGGATTCTTCTTGTACGTCGCCAAACATCCGTGTGTATTGTGGTATCTCTCTTTGTGCCTCTTTAGTTGTCTGTCTGATATTATTTTTCGTTTCATCTAATACGTTTTGGATTGTGTATTCCTTACTCTCTATCTCAGATTCTAACTTGTTAGATATCTTCTCTGCTTCTCTTCTACTCCGAGCGTCCTTGGCAAATTCGCTTACCATTTCAGCATCTTTTTGTGCCTTCTCTACCGATTTTTCTTCTTTTTTATCTACTTTAAACGCCATGATTCAAATTGGCCCTTAAAACATATATCAATATCAGTAGGCATGCAAATCTGGTATGCTTTTGCTTCCCCTTGGAAACTTATCACATACATCTAGGTTAGAAAGTAAGAACTTTGGTCATGAAACCATTTATCTTAGATTCGATCCACAATGTTGTACAACACATCTCCCAATGCTATTTATCAGGTGAATACTGACGTATCGTAAACATGCAAACTTTGGAAGGATAGATCAGAACACGGTATTTAACTCGAGCTAGTAAGAATGTGCTCACTTCATTGTTGTAATTAATTTCCTCCCCCTCCATAATAGTGACTGTCTTGAAAATAGCCTTTCTATACTGACAATATATAATGCT
>JAATVT010000025.1 GCA_014523685.1 Nitrososphaerales archaeon TH5893 | reverse complement strand
CTTGTGCAGATTCGTTTTCCATTTTATTTGCAACTTCTTTAAACTGTGTTGTTGAAAGGTCCGCTCCAACCAATTTCATTTCATGATCTATACAATAATGATGTGAATAGAGATTTATAATTACTTAGTCTGTTATAGGAAGATGAAGATTATGTAATTATTCTTAATGAAAAGTAAATCTATTAGATCCATTAAGAAATTAAACAAGGAATTAATAATAATTCCCCTGTATTATATAAGATATGTATTATTTCTAGTCTTTTATCGTTATATTTCTAAATGATGTCTTTGTCATCTCGTTGTACTGTTATTTTGGAACACGTTCAATCTTGACTACCACTTGATCTCCTACCTGCCAATCTTCACTTTCTATAATATTAGAATTAGACTCACTGAATACTAACTCTAAAGGCTGGTGATTACGACTTGCTTGAAAGGTCACCGTTTTAAAGCTACCATCGTCTCGCATTTTTTTTACATCTGTTGTAAATGATATTCCCATTTGTTTCTCATTTTTGATAACTTTATAGATATTTTAACCTTTGCGATGATAGCTAAAAATCTTCTGCTTTTACTTTTATCTTTCTAACTAAATTTTTTATTATTAGTTTTTTTGATATATATGCCGTAGAAGGAATTGCTGATTCCTACTATGGAGAGAAATGAAAGAAGGTAACGAGTTGGTGTAGGGCTCATCTGCGGCTGTTATTTGATTTTTCGCTGAATCTACCTTACAAGTAGAAGGAAATGGTTGTTGATATAAGTCCTTCTCATAGCGTACACAGACCATCATTCTAAAAGTATCAAGGAACCAATTTTTCTTCTCTATCTTTTTAAGCCAAAATCGGATTTGTCAGGTTTTGACAAATCCTCTATTTCTTCACAGTTTGATATAGTTTCTTAAATTGTTGATAACGAGATGAATCTCTTTTTGCTTGCTGAACCTGATTTTAGAAATGTATCTTCATAATAACTGATTATCATAGGTTTGATGTATTCGATCAGTTTTTTGTCAGTAATCATTCTTTCGTTAATCATAAACGAAAGCCATTCTAGGCTATTGAATATGCGAATGTACCAGGAATTTCTAACATCATCAATTGAGATCCTGAAGGTATTTTTTCCAATTCACGATCCACATCTCGGAGTTCATTCATGACATCACCTGATGATGTGATTTGATCTACTCTCTTCGAACGCTGAAATGTGATAATGGTGTAAAATAGTGTTAGTGCATATATTGCGGCGACAATAATTTGAATTAATTCTGGAGATATTGCCATGAATGGACTTATGAACATCATATGATTTTAGAGTTAGGCTTATCAAAACATTGGTCGGCAATATTTTAAAACAGCAAATAAACAGCTCAGTCTTGTGCGATCCGCTTATGAAAAATTATGGATTCATGTGGAAATCAGGCAATAATAGATTTTGTGACAATATAGTATGACTATTTATGCCCTGCAGGAGACTCGGCAATTCATGTTCGTACTCGAGTCTCCTGCGGTTACTTTATCTTTAACTATTGAATGTGAGATTAACAAAGTTAGTCATGTCTGTAAGATGAGTCCAGATAGAATTATACTTCCTCAATATAGGCAAATGAATCCTGAGAAGGAGACTCAATTCATCCATAGCCATCATTCCTATTCAGGTTGATTCTCCTGCGGCTTCTCTTAATTTTAGGCTAACAAGGTTAAGCATATCTGGTTACATTTACCCTTCAATTTCTATATATTAACTCTAAACACTTACAAGAATTTGTAATGTATCTATCATGATCTTCGATGGACAAAACAAGGAGATCTATTGAAAGAAAAGATTGCCAATGATTTGAATGGCAAATCCTGCAATCATAACAGCAGCTCCAATCTGAGCTATGCGGGTTTCTTTAAGTCTCTGTCTTTCTTCTTCCGGATTATAGTCTTTATCTGTCCTGGATTCCTTTTGTATTGTCTTTTTGCTACGAAAGATTCTTCCATATGCAATCAGAAATGATGCTATCAGGTTAAGGATAAGTCCTAGAATGATAATATTATTTATCATATGTGTCCAGACCGATTTAGAGTTCGTATATATATCAATTTGTCATATCTGCCCATCTTTATACAATGTTTCACACTGTACAAGTCATTTAAGCGATGTAAACCACATCATTTACTGTAAATATGGAGATTTCGATGAAGGAAAAAAAGAAAGGTTTATGTCTCCTTTTGGCAATGTTCATTTTGCCTTCTCTAATCCATAACGTATTCACAACTACCGTACCTACCCCAGTATTTGGACAAAGCCCGACTAATGCAACTCAATCGAATGCTACACAGACTACACAAAAAGCTGCCAATGAGACTGAAGCCTCGGATGACAATACTAAACAAGGAGTGGAAGGAACCATAAACGGGACAGTGGAGTTTCTTGGGAATGTGTCAGAAACAATTGCCAAGAATCCAGTTGTAGGTAATGCAACACAAGAAACTCAGGAATTCTTCGCCGAAAAATCTAAGTAGACAAGGAAACAGTCTTCGGATTGCATCTATAACAGTAACTGATTTACAAGTCATTTAAGAGATGTAAACCATATTATGTCATGACAGATCCAATAAAAAAGATAAAGGATGCGAGTCAAGAAGTTGAAGCCAAGATGAAGACTTCAGTAGACCATGCTAAAGGTAAACCAAGCTCAGAAACACTAAACAAGGCCAAGGTTAAGGTAAAAGACGCTTTGACCTAGACATTCTCATTTTTTGTGATTTGTGATAAAAGTTTTTCCTAAAATATATCAATACATATCAGGATTGTAGAATAACTTACGAATTTTCTTATTAGAGCTCTGTAAATAGCCATCTGATATTGTTGTAGTCTTGTTTTCGAAGTTTCTTCTTTTTTTCAAGTTTTAAAGTTATTCTTTTTTTTGTTATACTATTCCGTTATCGAGTTCTTCAATAAATGCAATTTTGGATAATGGTTTTCTTATTCTTGGTGTAAATGCTTTCTCTTTTAATCTATCAGGTAGCACATGGTATGTGTCTTGATAACCTATTGCAATCATAACACCTATTTCATAATCTTCAGGTATATTGAAAACTTCTCTAGCCTTTTGCAAATCAAAACCCCCCATTTCATGCATAATCAATCCTTGGTTAAATGCTTCAAGAAACATGTTCTCATTCGCTGCTCCTAAATCATGAAAATGAAGTCTATTAGGGATTTCATTGTCGGAATATGTTCTTTTTGTTATTGCACAAATGAGAATTGGAGCTCTTTTGGCATAATCATTTATCTCCTTTAAAACAGATTGTGCTTTCTTTAGCTTTTCTGGGTTGCTGTTTGTGAATACTATGTAACGCCATGGTTGTTCATTTCGTGAAGAAGGAGCCCATCTAGCAGCTTCCAAAATTGATAAGAGTTTTGATTTTTCTACATGCTTAGTAGAAAATGCTCTTGCACTCCATCTTCTTGATATTATTTCACTAATAGGATAATCAGCCTTTGCCATTTTTGTTATTATTGTTGCAGTTTCTTCTTCTGTGTCAAATTCTTCAGTCAATACTCTTTATTTTCTATTGATTTTAGAGTATATAGACTGAACGACTTTGAAATTCACAAGCTATCAAAGTCATATGAATAGACTAATATATGCTCTCATTGAAACCAAAATAAATTATTTATGATAATTACAAAACTTAATAACTAATTTATCATGTTTCCATCTTTATTCTCTTTCCCTTTATTTAGGAAAGACGACATCATTTTTTGTCTGTCTTTATGTGCAAAACATAATGCCCAGCCATAAATTTCTAGGCGTAATCCTGTATCTATATCTGTATCCATTCCTCTGTTGATTAATATTTTACTAGTTTTCACAGCAGAAAAACTATTCTTTGTGATCTCTTTTGCAAAACAAATGCATTCATTCATTAACTTTGTGTTCAGATTTTTAGCTAGCTTGTTGGCTCTTTGTTTTGCTTGTTGCTCTTTTTCTTCTTTGGAATTATTGGCTGTAGTTGCTGTGTTTATCATATTTAATAATCTGTGTTTTTCTTCAGATGCCATACTAACTACCTTATTTACAAGACCAATTCTTTCTGCTTCATTTGCTGAAATCATTTTCCCAGTATAGATGAGTTCTTTTGCTTTCGCAGGACCAACAATTCTTAATAGTCTCTGAGTTCCTCCCCATCCAGGTGGAATACCAACTGTAACTTCAGTCTGACCTATCTTGGCGTTGTTTGATGCTATCCTAATATCACAGGCCAATGCAAGCTGACATCCTCCTCCTAAAGCATAACCGTTAATTGCGGCAATAACAGGTTTCTCTAGATTCTCTATTTTGTTAAGTAAGCTATGCATGAAAGATGCATATCTTTCTGCCTCAATAGGGTCAATGTTCATAACATATCTAAGATCTCCGCCTGCACAAAAGGATCTTTCACCTGTACCAGTAATAATTACAGCCTTAATCTTATCGTCCATACCTGCAATTTCAATTGCTGTGTAAAGTTCGGCTGCAACTTCATTATCCAGAGCATTTAATACCTCAGGTCTATTGATCTTTATAATAGCAATGTCATCGTTTATTTGAGATTTAACTATGTATTTCATGAGCCTTAGAGCCTTAGAGAGGTTTAGGTTATAACTTTCATTATACTTTCCGATTTGGTTATTATAACGCATTATTACAATGGATACTTATTTTACCTAATCTGAAAACCACATTGGGCAAGATTTTCTATCCTCTTAGTTATTTTATTTCCTCAATCTCCCGTTTGTCATTGACATAAAGTCCAATAATTTGTGCATGCAAATTCCATGAGGACACTTCACGCATCGCCATCCGTATATGCATATAGTGATGTTCCCTAGTCACCGGGTTTCCTGCGCAATCATAATGTCCCACTACTGCTATTATCCGAGAACCATGCTTCTCTATCGAAATGGAGACTGCTCTTCTGATAAGTGCAATTTCTTCTGAGTGGTCCCCATTAGAAAAGAGTCCATCAGCACCGGGAAACGTCACCATGTCAACTCCATCAATGTTATAGTTCTGCTTCATGTGATCTATTACAACCTGCTGAGTTCTGCCATCTATACAATTTATCGCAGTTCCAAATCTGAAACTATTCATCATTTCTGAATACCACTTAGAGTATCTGCGGAGTAGTCACTATCTTGCCGAACAGTTGCGAGTCTGCCATCTTGATATGCCCTTCAACCATATTACTAAATGGAAGGATTGTATCAATCACTGGCTTTATCTTTCCCTTGCTGACCCAACCTATTACTCCTTCCAAACCTGCCTTCGTTCCCTGCGTTGCCCCCAACAGATTTGTTCCTTTGAAGAAAAGATATCGGAGGTCGATTGTCGAGGTGTAGCCGGTGGTCGCACCAGTGGATACAAGCGTCCCCCCTATCTTCAATAGCGCAACTTCTTGGGGGAATACAGTCTTGCCAATATGCTCATAGACTACGTCCACTCCTTGTCTATTTGTTATTTCACGCACCTTCTCGTACCAATCAGACTCGCGATGATTGACTACAAAGTCAGCGCCAAGCTGCAAGCACTTTTCCATTTTGTCCTTGTTTCCTGCCGTAGCAATTACATCGCAATTGAATAATTTAGCAATTTGTATGCCGGCTATTCCCATTCCGCTTCCTCCACCCATTATCAGAACCGTCTGTCCCGGCCTTATCTTTGCTCGGGTAACAAGCATGTGCCAGGCTGTCATGCCTACCATTGAAATTGCCGCTGCATCAGTAAACGATACATTATCCAGGAGTTTTATCACGTTGACCTCTGGTAGATGTGTGTACTGCGCAAAGCCGCCCCATAGCGGACCTGTCTGAAAGCCCCATACTAGCCTGTTGCCGCAATCATATTCCCTTCCAGATGTGCATTCATAGCATACTCTGCAAGTCAGGTTTGGGTATGATGTCACTCTATCTCCCTCCTTGATATTAGTCGTGACATTCTCGCCAACTTCAGTAACTGTCCCTGCGACGTCGCTTCCTGATATGTGAGGCATAGGAATCTTGATTGGTTCACCCCAAATGCCCCAGAGATCATTATAGTTGTATGCTGCCGCTTCAACTTTTATCAAAACCTCATTGCCTTTTGGATTTGGTGTATCAATGTCTTCGATTTTAACTACTTGCCTGGGATCTTTGTGATATTGTCTATAGACTGCTGCTTTCATCTATACTGTATCGACTACTTCACAGATAGGCATATATTCATTGGTGGAATCAAATCAAACCAAACTCAAAATCACGCAAATGTAGTGGAGGTTCATACAGAAAGTGGAGTGATAATGTCTAAGACGCTATATCTACATCGCAAAACCTTCAAACTTTCGCCCATGGTTTGTAAACTACTGTTTTTGATTGAAACTTTCATTTAAGTATCAATTATTCTGTAATTACATCAAACAAAGATAATCTACTTTTTCTTTTTCTAAATTGAGAATACTATTTCTTTAGTTTTTCTTATAACCGGACTTTTCTTGCTTAATAGTTTCTAGTCTGATACGATTATTGAACACAATTATTGAAAACGCCTCTCCTTATTTGCAATATCGTTTTATAACAGGAGATGAAATGATATGAAAACTGAT
>JAATVT010000179.1 GCA_014523685.1 Nitrososphaerales archaeon TH5893 | reverse complement strand
TAAAGAAATCAGCATTTGGATCACATTTTCTCGTAATATATCCCGATCTATTGACATTAAGGGAAATGTATTCTCACTATATCAAATCTGCTCTCTCCGATGAGGGAAACGAAATTGTTATAATTCTTCCCTTTCTTGAAACTGTAAATAACGTAAGATGGATACTATCTGAAGATAGCGCTAATATTGACGTAAGAAAATACGAAAAAGAGCAAACACTTTTGATAATAGATTCTCTAAAAGGTTATTTAGGCTCGCAAGAAGGCTTTATGCCATTTGTAAGACAGACTGTAGAATATGCCAAGACCTCGGGTAAAAATGGTCTGTCGGTATTGGGTGATATGGGATCTTTTTTCTACATTGATAAAAAAGATCTCTTGAAATATGAAATGGCATTACCAACTACCTTTGAAAACATGAACTTGAAAGGCTTTTGTTTATATCATAAGAATGACTTTGATAGAAGGCTTACTGAGAAAGAAAGACAGACATATCTTGAACATCATGGTAAAACCCTGATTCTATTACATTCCCCGAATGGCAATTAATTCTTGATATGTCAGGATAACAGATTCCAACGTAGACTTGAATCAATGGTAAACTCCATTCATTCATCATAAATCATAGGTATCACATTTCAACCCGTGCCTTTAATATGACTCTGGGTGAAAGAAGTACTTGCATAACTCAAAACAACAATGGACTGCATCAATGAAATCAGTTCGGTACTTAACGGTACAAAGTACCTTTAAAGATATCGTTCGTTCTAACGTATCGTAACCTTGAACATCTCCTGATATCTAGCTGTCGGGAGGTATGTAACGTATATCGTAAACCACGGGGATCATATAAGTATACTATCTTCGTATGCTTATTACTCCATAATATTTCTTATATTCCGTCAATTGGTATCATAATATAGTGAATTTCGTTTGAAATACCGTATAGGCTGTTCTGGATGGAGTTATTCTTCTTGGAAAGGACCCTTCTATCCTCCCAACCTTGAGAATTCTGACTGGTTAAGATTCTATTCACAAATATTTGATTATGTAGAAATTGATTCTTCATTTTATAGTATACCGGATCAGTTTATAGTAAAAAACTGGTTTAAAAAAACACCAGAAAATTTTGGATTTACAGCCAAGTTTCCCAAGACAGTAACTCATGATAAATATCTGGTTGAAGTTGAGGAAGAGGTAGAACTGTTTCTTGAGAATATGCAACCTCTACGGGATAAAACTCTTGCATTACTTATTCAACTACCTCCTTCGATGGAGATAATGCCTGGACTGGAGGGTCTTAGAAATCTCCTTCCTTTGTTGGATAACAGGTTTAGGTATGCAGTAGAAGTAAGACATCATAGTTGGTTTCAGGATTTAGCGTACAATTTCTTTGCTGATAATGATATTTGCTTAGTTTGGAGTCAACTTGCCAAGTTGCGTACGCCTCCAATAGTAACAACAGATTTTCTTTATATTAGATTTATTGGAGATAGAAGCATAGACGAAAAGGAGTTTGGGCAGATTCAGAAGGATAGGGTCTTGGAAATGAAAAAATGGGCCAATCAAATTAGAAAAGTAGATACTGGAATGGGGAAAGGAAGAGGAAAAGAAGTTAGTCTTGCGATGATTGCTGCCAATAATCACTATGCAGGTTTTGGACCAGGAACTGTAAACATATTTAGGAATATGGTTGGTCTGCCAGAATTATCGTGGGAAGATCAGCAGCAGATAAAAGACCAACTACGACAACAAAAAGAGCACGAAAAAGATCGACAATCTGGTAACTCTAACTTCTCCCTTAGTAAACAGTCCAAAAAACGACAAGCAAGTCTTACAGAATTTATGAAGTAGAGACAGCAGGAGACTCAGCATGAGCAACTGAATTGGAACCTTAATTGAGTCCAGAATGTAAAATAATTGAAGTTTTCAATCTACGAGAAAAACAATATTTATTATTAATAATACACAATTATCAATAGATGTCTGAAGAAGGAGAAATTATTAATGAGAACACTAACGTAGAGGAAGAGTTACCAACAGAGCATGAAGCGGAACCAGAACCTAGTGACGAAATAATATCACCGGTAACAGAAGAAGGAGGAATAGAAAAGGCAGCCACAGAAGAAGCAATGAGAGAACCAGTTGAGTCATTAAAAACGTCTAGAGTTGAACAAGTACAATTAGAACAAAAGAAACCGAAAAAACGAGCTACAAAAACAACTATAATGAAGATCCAGAGTTTCCTAGCTGATATTTCAAAGCAGATAGAAAAACAATCGATTCAAATTAGCAAGATAAATCAAAATCTGCAGACTCTGCAGAAGCAAATGAAAGCAGGGGAGGGACAAACAGTAATAGTGAATCAAATACGATCTCAGGTAAACCAAATTCAAAAACAGATATCACAAGTTCACAAAAGTGTGCAGAAAGCATCAACTAGTAAATTACAATTAGGTAAAAATAAATCAGGCAATAAGAAAAAAAATAAGAAGTGACGGTACACACGGTTATTGTGAATTATCCATCTACCGGCAGGTGAAAGTGTTTAAATTTTTAAAGAGAAATTGCAAAGAAACTGTTCTTAGTTGATAGTCTAAAATCCCTTTTTAGGCAAGACAACTAATGTATTATTATTATATTATAACTCTTGCTATGCCCTTTGGATAAATCTCACGTACTAATGGAAGAACATCCCCCAAAGATTAAAAAAGTTATTGTGGCACAGAATACTTCAGAAAAACCGAATGGAAATGTAGGTAGGTATCCAAATTGCAAGGGTAGAAGGGATATCCCCAGAATCTGATAACAATAGATGTACCTTTAGCCCAATCATATTTGTAGGGGAAACCAATTTAGGCCGCATGTTCCTTGCGGTTGTGATCCATCAGCTCTGCTTCATCCTTAAACTTCATTCCACATTTATTACATTTGTGTTTTTTACCAAAAAGGTTGAACTTTATTAGATACTACTATAATGGTATCGATGGTTTTTATCAGTTACATTCTAATCGACCTTTGTGGATAATAATCTTATTCTATCCTATTCATTCCTGTCTCTAAATGCCTGACACTTCTCATATAAGAGCTCCTGAGTCAATCTGAATCTGCTGCCGCATATAGAGAAAGATTAGAGGATAATAAAGGGTCAACTAGACAGTAGCCTCTATGAATACAAGTAGAAAACTGAAATCTAAATTTTCAGTAATATAGGAATCAATTCGGTGCTATGGAGACTTAGGTATGCTTTTGTCTTTCTCTATTGAGTCAGACTTATCACATATAGATTAAACTATAGATTACCCTAAAATTGTGCAGAGTCTTTCGACGAGTTACTACATGGTAGTAGCTAAAATAATAGTATCAAAATTAATTAATTGGGAATATATTTTCACTTTGGATTCTTTTTCCTTTTTGGGAGTATATAGCTAATTGCTTTGTTGCACGTTATATAATGACAAACTATAGCAGCTATTATTGCTCCTATTGCTACTGAACGTTGTAGCAAGACTCCAGTGCGAAAAAGGGCATAAGATTCGATACAGTAATAAAATAAATATTTTCATCCATTGCTTTGCAGTTAGATTTTGTTAACTAACTAAGATGGGAATTACTACTGTTATTAAATAACAGTCTTGTTACTATATATAGTAATGGAAACAAGAAACATTGGTTTAAATAGTAATAATAGTAGAAACCAGAATAAATTTCGCTCTGTTTTGCGCACAATAGACAGTATGGAAACAACAGAAGGCGAAGGCTTTGTAGTCCATAGATCATTTCCTAATAATGTTCTTTTAGATTTCGATCCTTTCCTACTACTAGACGAGATTGGTCCCAAAGACCTAGCACCAGCAGAGGCAAAGGGAGCACCAGACCATCCTCATCGTGGATTTGAAACTGTTACGTATATGCTGGAAGGAAGATTTGAACATCGGGATTCACAGGGACACGCAGGAAAACTTGGACCAGGAGATGTGCAGTGGATGACAGCGGGATCTGGAGTAGTACATTCAGAAATGCCTGAAAAGGTGTTTGCTAGAAATGGAGGAAGATTACATGGATTTCAGCTATGGGTCAACTTACCTCGAAAAGACAAGATGGCCAAGCCTAATTATCAAGAGGTTTCATCTTCTAAAATACCTTTTGTAAACAATGGTAATGTTACAGCCAAAGTTATTGCAGGCAAAGCAATGGG
>JAATVT010000178.1 GCA_014523685.1 Nitrososphaerales archaeon TH5893 | reverse complement strand
TTCTGTCCAATTTATGAGTAAGATATAGTGTGACAAATGTGATAGATAGACAAGCAGACTACTATTTATGTATCACCACGATTTGGAGTACTCTAAGACGCCTCGGACTTATGCATGTTTTTTGTATATTGGCAATGAATAATTCGCTTTGGGTCATAATGATAACCCATAATGAGTGTTACCTTTCATTAAAGCTCTACTAGAAGATCAGCTTGGCACTCTAATACAAAAAATGATTGTAGCTAAAGCTCCTAGCTGTTCTTCTACAGCCATTATAATTTCGTGTGCACGGAACTTTACCACTCGAGGCTCTTAAAGCCAGTCTCCAAGTAAAAAGCAAGTCATCTAAACAAAGAAAGAGCAGGTGACCAGCCCAGGATTTCTTCTAAACAATCAAGAGAAGAATCTGTTACAGGACAACCCTGTTAGTCGTTAGATCCATGATGTACTTGTAACAATTAGTTTCTTTCAACATCCATATCTTTGAGCCCAACTGGCTGAGGAAAATTCGCTAATATTGCAAAAGTCTTGATCGATTACCCTCTGACGATCTTTGAATGTACTAATAGTAAATGCCTCAAGAAAGCTTTTAGTTTTTACCTTACTGGAATTTGATTTGATGTGGTGAGGTAGTCAAATATGTCTTACTTTGTAAGTTAATCAATATTCACTTGTGAGATTATAATCTACTTGGTGTAAGAGTTATGCGGTAATAGAGGATGGAAGTATGTCATAAGTCTGCCTTTGTATGTCATTATTCAAAAGCGACAAGTGACTCCTCTATTACTTCTATGGTTACTCATGTACGTCACTAAAAGTAAAAAGCCGCAAGAAAGTTTTTTGGCTTATTTAGATATCATATATTATTGATAGTATATTCTTTATCTATTTTGCAGTACATTATCCTACATATGCGTTCAGTTCAAGTTACTAAAGCTAATGGCCCTTTTAAAATTGTGGAGAAAGATATTCCAGAACCTGGTGCTACACAAGTTCGTATCAAGGTACAAGCATGCGGCGTATGCCATAGTGATTCCTTTACTAAAGAAGGATTATTCCCAGGCATCCAATATCCAAGGGCTCCTGGCCATGAGATTGCAGGGGTTATAGATAAAGTAGGTAAAGACGTCACTCAATGGGAACCTAGACAGAGAGTAGCGGTTGGCTGGCATGGAGGTCATTGTGGCGTTTGTGAATCCTGCAGGCGTGGAGATTTTATTACTTGTAAATACGCACAGGTACCAGGTATAGCATACGATGGTGGCTATGCAGATTATATGATTGCACCTATCGAAGCTCTAGCATTAATCCCCGAGCAGCTTTCAGCTATAGAAGCTGCACCTCTTATGTGTGCTGGTATTACTACATTTAATGCTCTTCGGAATAGTGGAGCACGTGCAGGCGATGTAGTTGCTATTTTGGGAGTGGGAGGACTTGGACATCTTGGAATTCAGTTTGCTGCCAAGATGGGTTTTAATACTGTTGCCATTGGGAGATCAAGAGACAAGGAAGAGGAATTGGTGAAGAATCTGGGTGCAGGACAATACATTGATAACCGGTCTCAGAACGCAGTTGAAGAACTTAACAAGCTGGGAGGAGCTAAAGTGATACTTGCAACTGTCCCAAGTGGAAAGGCCATGACTGAAATCCTTGGAGGTCTTGCAGTCAATGGAAAGCTTGTCATAATTGGAGCATCTGACGAGCCAATTCAAGTCTCTTCATTTCTAATGATACCAGGACGTCGATCATTGATAGGCTGGCCAGCTGGTACCTCAATCGACTCACAAGACACACTCTCATTTAGTGTTCTCTCTGGTGTAAGGTCTATGAATGAAGTCTTTCCATTAGAGCGCGCACCAGAGGCATATGATCATATGATGAGTGGTAAAGCTAAGTTCAGATGTGTAATTACAACTGGTAATTAGATGGAGCTGAGCATATATTGATATTTTTACCGATTAGGTTGCAAGGCGTATTAGCATTTCAGAAGGATATCTTATTGTTGGATTAATGCAGCCAAGTAGAAAAAGAGAGGACATGAAAGAGATCGAGATAAACTGACAGACAAGGAAAATTTCAGATATGTGAAGAAAGGCCAGCCAGAATATCGTATACTCAAATATCCAATGATGGTTACTTTGTATTCTATTCTAGTTATTGTTACAGTAGTTTTAACTCATTTAGTAGGCTCTATTACTGCCTTAAACCGTACATTCCCATTAGCCACTTTGTCATACGCGTTGCTAATTTCTTCTAATGGAAATATTTCAGTCATAACTCTTACCTTACCTTTTGCAACATAGTCTAATGCCTCATAAAGATACTCTCTACCATTTTGTAAAGAACCAATCATACGGCCACGTTTGAATAAGAATTCCTTATATAAATCTGGAGAAAGTGTAAGAGGTTCGTTTGTTGCTGATACTCCCATTAGAATCAAGCGTCCATCCGGTCTAAGACCTTTAATCGAGTCCACAATTGCTTTGTAAGAATTAGTTGTAGCAAGTATTACATCTGCTCCACGTCCTTGGTCTTCTATTAATCCTTTCCCATCTGCTACAACACTATTAGCTCCAAGTTGGTATGCTAACTCTTCCTTATCTTTTGAATGTGTGACAGCAATTGTTTCAAAACCAGCAGCTTTAGAGTATTGAATTCCAAGGTGACCTAGTGCTCCTATGCCAAGGACTGCAACACGTTCATGTGGCTTTGGATCAGCAAATCTCAATCCACTATATACAGTATATCCGGCACAGAATATTGGTGCAGCCTGATCATATGACAATCCATTTGGTAGTAATTGAGTAGCATCAGCATAAGCAACCATATATTCTGCGTGACTTCCTGCAATATTTATCCCAGTTGTTATCTGGTTTGGACAGAAGAATTTACCACGCTGACACCATTCACATCTTCCGCATGTTGATTGTACCCAAGGAACTCCTACTCTATCGCCAACTTTTCGTGTTGTTACACCTTCGCCTAAAGCAACAATTTCTCCAGCAGGCTCATGGCCTATAGTATATGGAAACTGTACTCCTATCTCACCTTTAGTAATATGAACATCTGTGTAGCATACGCCACTAGCATGAATTTTTATAAGCACTTGATTGGTGCCAGCCTGTGGAGTAGGAACTTCTTTAACTTCCCACTTTGCATTTACTGATGGAATAACAGAAGATAACATTTGTTTCTCGCTATTATTACTTGTTTCTCGCTATTATTACTTGTTCCTTACTGTTGCGTAAACATGAATCCATGTTGTTCGTTACCTGAACTAATTCGTATAAAGATCATATAGATCACCGGTCTATCACTAAATAAATCCATATACATGCCGGTCATTCCCGCTAACTAACCGAAGGTAAAGGTATAGAATTGAAATCCTTTGCCTTTAACATCAATTACAATATTGTGAGCAGTATAGTTGTTATGTATAGCTAAATTATACAACCTTTGCCCGTCAATTCTAAAACTGCCATCTTGAGATAAATCTGCTCCTAAAGATTTGTTCGGTATCTTCACTGTTGATGCTGCAGCTGCTCCACCTCCTTCTTCATCATCATTAAAAACAACTCCTCCACCTTTTCCTCCTGCTATTATATTAACAGACTTTGCATGATATGGCAGCAAAATGCGTCCAGTGTCATTTTGTAATTCCATATTATCTGGATTGTTCTTCCAGTTGCCCTGGAGGTATACAGTATCAGGTTTGAAATTTTTAGTTGATGGGATTGAGTATGAAACTGTCTGATCTGGTTTGAAGCCTTCAGGATTTCCAAGTGGAGTTCTGGCTGTATTATACCCTATGTATATTTCTGGTGTTATGCTCTGGCTTAAATCTACATAGTACAAACTTCCTGGTTTGATTAGTGTTGTTGGATTTGCATCGAAGCTTATTTCATTTGCACCCATCATAGCAGCACGTTCAGCCACTAGTGACTGAATTGCTTTCTCTGTTTGATCATAACTACCCTCACCTATGTGATCGTATCTTATATATCCTTGAGTATCAATCAGGTAATATCTGGGCCAATAATTATTTTCATATGCATTCCATGTTCCATGGTCACTGTCTAGTATCACAGGATAGGTTATTCCAAATCTTTGGACAGCATCGTTCACATTGGCATAGTTTTTTTCAAATCCAAATTCGGGTGAATGAACCCCAACTATGACTAAACCCTTATCAGAATATTTTTGATCCCAATCGTGAATGTACGGCATAGGACGAATTGAGTTAATGCACGTATATGTCCAAATGTATACTAACACTACTTTTCCTTTGAGAGATGAAAGTGTAATTGGACTATTGTTATTAGGTGTATTTATGTAACCACTAATTTGAGCAAATTCAGGTGCCTTTTTGAATTGTGACTTGTTAATTTCCTGGAACTGAGTCATATTGAGCTTGACCTTAGTTATTGTATTATTTTCTACCATTCCATTTGCCACTGCAGGATAAGTTATTCCAGATCTTTGGTCAGCATCCTTTACACTGTCAATGTTTTTCTCAGATTCAAATTCAGGTGAATGAACACCAACTACTTCTTCTTTATCTGTCATATTCGCAGTAAACTTTTGTTCCCCTTGTACAAATGATGAATTACCACTTGCACTTACCATCATTGTAACAAGCGCCGACGCGGCTGTAACTATTCCCAATAGATGGAGCACCTTTCTAATACACATATTATCTTACAATAGTATCTCTCTATATGATACTATTAAAAAATTATATGTTGGGTTACTTACTCGCTTTTTATCGTTGTCTTTCATAATAATAATATGATAGATTTTGCTGCTACTGTTCTGTTGTCCCTTGTGATGCCGCTAACGCCGGAGAATTATCATCTCCTTGTATCTGTGGCGCTAGATTTTGACACCATGTAGGTAAGGGATCGTCTCCATTCCCACAATCGTTAACTTGTGATGTCGCTTCCTCAGAAGGTAATGCTGCAGAAATTCCATTTCCCTGTATCTGTGATGCTAGATTTTGACACCAGACATCAAGATCATTCTTCTCACATTCGCCAGATTCTACATTAGTCGGTTTACATGTAGATTCAAACTAAGCACGGTCTTGATCTTTAGGACAATTTGGCTTATTTGATACTTCGGTACCTGTATTTGTTGGTTCATTAATATTATCACTGCTATCGTTATTATCACCCTTCTGCCCTGAGTTATATTCGTCATCATCATCCTCCGACCCTCCCCCTGCAGTAATAGTATCTTGAGTGACTGGTGCATCTTCTTGGTCATTATCGCCTTGATCTTTGTCATCTCCATCCGAGCCTGCGGTGATGGTGTCCTTAGTCATAGGTGCGTCGGACATATCATTTGCCAGTGTAACATTTATGACAGTGGGAGACAAGAGAATAGAACCAAAGGCCAGAACTAACGATAACGTAAAACTTAATTCCAGATAAACCAGTATTTTCATATGATTATAGTCTATATCAGTGTCAAGGTTCCTACAGACAGGTCTGATTAATAGTTTTACAAGGGTTTGGATGGTAAATGGTCAAACGACCTATTAGTTTTACAGGATAAATATACCGACGTATTTAACAGGATTCATTCTAATTTAGGAAAGAGGAGGAGCATAAGCATGGTAGCAGACCTAACAAGTATCGCGGTGTCTCTGTTGTGGGGATTCGTTGCCAGTATTCCTCTGCTGTTAGGGTGTATACTTGCGTTAACCACAAAGCTTTCCAAGAAGACTATCGCAGTCATAATGGCATTTGGCAGCGGCGTTCTTGTGGCATCTCTTGCATTTTCCTTAATTGAAGAGGCGTTTGAAATGTCACAGTCAATTCCATCAGTAATCATTGGATTTATCTCCGGTGGTTTAGCTTATACTATAGCAAATTACTCTCTTGACAAACGTACATCGAAAGGCAATATCAGACACAGAAAGAAATCTCATGGGACTGATGTAGGTGGGGGAAATGCCCCCGGTTTGGCCATACTAGTGGGTTCCGTAATGGATAATATTCCGGAAAATATGGCACTTGGTATTTCGTTAGCACTAGGGGGATCAGTAGATATTGTTCTCTTGATAGCTATTTTCATTTCCAATTTTCCAGAGGGACTGTCGTCTTCAGAAGGTATGGAGTCCAATGGGAGAAGTAGAAGATCGATACTTATTTTATGGATAGTAGCTGTATTTATAGGAACAATCTCTTCAGCGATTGGCTTTACCTTGTCATCATATACAGAACCTTCGGTACTGGCAATCGCCTTATCATTTGCTGCAGGTGCAATTCTAGTGATGCTTGCGGAATCGATGATTCCTGTAGCTTACGAGGAAGGAGGAGCAAGTAGGATAGGCATAGCTATAATGGTAGGGTTCGCATTTGCTTTCATATTGGGAAACGTATAGAGATAGGGTCTCCAGGTCGACTGAAGAAAAAACCGATACCAGAGTGAACCACCTCTTGTTCCTGGTACTTCTTCAGTGTAGATATTGCTACTTTCTATAGCAATGATGCTGTCTGCAATAGGAGACACCGGATATGCATATAGTGCCGCTTATGGCCCAGATTCAGTTCAAAGAGATGTATGGATATGGGATATCATCTATAATGTAGACCATCTTTGTCTGGCTGCAGCGCTAATTGGTTACAAGCTCTTTTTTTCTTTTAGCAAAATAGATATCTAGTTTGTTGAAAGATGTTCTTCAATACTCGACTAAACTTTAATAACTTGAGCTTAATATCCTGTTAATATCATTCAGCAGATCTTTATTGCTAATTGGTTTTCTAATAATCCCGTCTTTAACAAATGCAGGATTTAATTCATTTATATTCGACATATGATCCCTTAATTCAGTCAGGGCTGTAAGAAAGCATATCCTGAGATTCTCATCTTCTTTTCTAATTTCACGTAATAGTTCAAACCCGTTCATCTCCGGCATTTTAATATCAAGAATAGCTAAATCGTAATAATTTGGTTTGAAGTTAGACAATGCAACTAAAGGATTGTTATATGATTCAACTTCAAATCCGTAGTCTTCTAGAGCAAAAGTAAGAACTATGGTAACATCGGATTCATCATCGACCAACAAAATCCTTTTATTTTTCATTGTAATCTCCTCCTGAATCGTCAAGGCCAAGATGTTGTTGGCTAGATGGAATAGTGAATGAAAAGGTCGCACCTCCTCCATTGGGATTATTCTGGGCCCATACTTTGCCACCATGTTCTTCTATGATACTTTTTGAGATAAAGAGCCCTAGGCCAGTTCCGGAGAAAGACTTGGAGGCAAATCTCGAAAATAGCTTCGGAAATATTTCCGGGTCTATCCCTATTCCTGTATCCATTATACTCACTGTTACTTGGTTATCCTTTTTTTCTGAGATTATGTGTATTTTTCCTTTCCCCCTTGTCGGTTTGGTAAATTTAAGGGAATTGTCTAAAAGATTAGAAATAACTTGTGCGAGCCTTCCCTTGTCTGCTTCCACCAAGTTGATATCATCTTTAGGGGTGAATAATATTTCAGTATCTGATCCGACCTTGTTTTGTACTTGTATTTGATTTCGATAACCCTGAACTACATCTTCTATTATATCGTTGATATTGAATTGTTCCCTATGAAGCGATAGACTATGGCTTTCTATTCTTGATACATCTAAAATGTCTTCTGCAAGCCTACGTAGTCTGTTTGCATTCCTACTCACAACATTTAATAATTCACGATGTCTGCTATCTTTGATTTTAGATAGAAGAACCTCTGACGAACTAAGTATAGGTTGAATGGGAGTCCTTAGCTCATGGGCTGCTATATTGATAAACTCTTTTTGCATTTTATCATGAACCTTAAGTTGTTCATTTGATTTTTCTAATTCCTTTGTTCTTCTTTTTACCCGCCTGTCAAGAATGTTGTTCCATTTTATTAGGAACAGTATCAAAGTAACAACAGCAACAGTAAATCCAGCAACTAATGTAAACATCTTTAGTCTTTCATTAAATAAAACATCATTAATGTGCGCATAAATCTCTGAAGTAGGAGTTATTATGAAAGCAAAGTACTCAGGCTTACCTTCTACAAATATAGGATAACCTGTAGTCAGTCTTTGAACACCTCTAAATTCATAAATAGCAGAATCAGGTTTACCTGACATAACTGTCCGTATCAAATTATTGAGAACAATATTATGTCCCGTAACTTCTTGAGTATGATTGTCAAAAAATGAGACTCCAATGAATGATTTTATTGGATGAATAAGTTGAACTGCATTTCTATCCAATACTGCTAGATATTGCGATCCTATAGAGTAAACATTTCCATAGCGCGCAAAGAAGTCTATAGTAGGCATTTGAACACCCACCATTCCGATATACTGACCATTATCTCTATTTATTATTGGAAAGGTTATTGCAATTCTGTATATTCCATCAATGCCTTGGAAGCCTTCTGAAAATACTGGTCCTAGTATCTTCTTTGTTTCCTGCACGTAGTCTCTAAATGATGTATCTATATTTACAAAACTTCGTTGCCCTTCTGTCACGACATTATATGTAATTATATCGTCTTTATCTGCAATAAAAAGACCGTCAACTCTGGTAATATTGTTTATCTGATCAAATCTCTCTCTCATCAATTTATCAACTCTATCGCCATATAATTCACCTTGCTGCAAATAGCTCGATCCTGCTAGCCCCTGAAGAATTGAAGCGACTAAGCTGAGATCGGAATCAATATGTTGTGCCATAGCCTTTGTAGATCCTAGTTGGCGCTCTCTCTGCTCTACGAATAGGCCGTTCCTAATGCTTTCTTCTGTAACATTTTGCTGATAAAAGAACAGACCGTAGGCTACGGCGATTATCAAAGTTATACAAATAATACCTACTTCCTTTGCATGCTCAGAAAATAGATTTTTATACGAGCCTTTCTTCTTCAGCTGCAATATAGAATAATAGACTAGATAAGTTAAATCTTTTATCTCATAGCAGAGATTTGCCTGCTATTTTTGTTGTTGTTGTTGTTGGTAGTTAGACATTACTGCCTTCATTATTTCCTATATCAGTATCTTTCAGGTACAATGATTGTCCCATTGATTATCCCTTGCTTTAACTCTTCTAGTTTAACTTTAACATCCTCAGGCACCTTGTCTTCTAAACTATGAAAAGGCGCTAGATATATGATGCCATCTCCAGATGCTCCCTTGTCAGCTTCTAATCCTGGTTTAAATATTTGTCCGCTGAAGTTTCCAGTTTGAACCATCTTAACTGCCTGTTCATATGCCTTTTCTACATCCAGTACAAAAGAGGTAAGAACAGTGTTTGAAGCTAATTTGTTTTGGTCTGAGATAGCACCCAAAGCATATACTCCTCTTTCTTTAGCAGCCTGAATAACACCATGACCTGATGTATCAGCTACATGTAACAACAAGTCAGCACCATCATTAATTTGTGACAGCGCTGCTTCCTTTCCTTTTGTAGAATTATCCCAATCATCTAAGTATGTTTCAAGAACTTGTACGTTAGGATTGATATCTCTTGCTCCTTGTTTGTAACCCTCAAAAATATTGAGTAAGTTTGGATATCTCTCTCCTCCTACAAACCCTATTACTCCTGTCTTGGACATCATTGCTGCAAGTGCCCCCAATAGATATGCCCCTTCTTGCTGCTTAGGGAATATAGAGGCAACATTAGTAGAGTTTGCAAGTCCTGTAAAGACCACAAACTTGGTATTTGGATAATCCTTGCCTACTTTGACTGCTGGGTCGCCCCACTCAAAACCTTGGGCAATAATCAAATCATAGTCTTTGTTGGCATAATTTCTTAATGTAGTTTCAATATCTGGAATAGCTACATCATCTTTAAAGTCGACTGTGTGGCCATACTTACTATTCAGCGCTTGTGCAGCGTTGAATCCAAATGCCCCCCAACCTGCATCGCTAAACAGAGCATCAGTTAATAGAGCTATTCTTAATACTCTCGTGTGTGAATCAATAGCATTTTGATCTGTTTGAGCTGTTGCTGTTGATAAAGGTAGAGAAGGGGATTGTGACATTTGGGCCTGAATTATGGATATAACATTTACTGCAAGAAATGTTACTGACAAAAAAAACAAAACTGACAGTGGTAAAATGAAATTAGTTGAATTCGTTTGATATACACCTACCATAATTACTATATTATATCTTTGGCACTAATTACTGTTTCAAACTAGATCTGTATCTCGTGATTAACACTCAAGCGACTTTTTGTAACTTTTCTGAGTCGTAGAATTACGGCAGGTATCAATAAAATTGTGATAAGCGACTGAGTTGACCTGCTCTGACATTCAATTGTTAACTGGTTGGCGAATATTTAACCGTAGTATATGCATATTATAAATAACATTATTG
>JAATVT010000177.1 GCA_014523685.1 Nitrososphaerales archaeon TH5893 | reverse complement strand
CTAGCTCTAGAACTTTAGATAATCATTACGGAACCGTAGGCGCGGTCGCAATTGATAGAGCCGGAAATACAGCGTCGGCTGTATCTACTGGCGGAAGATGGTTTAAAATGTGTGGGAGAATTGGAGATTCTGCTATAATTGGATCAGGTCTCTACGCTGATAATGACTCAGGTGCTGCATGTGCTACAGGTGTAGGGGAATTTATAATGAGGCTCTGTCTTGCAAAGGAAGCCTGCATATATATGAGAAAATATAATGCGACAATATCGAGCAATAAAGCAGTCAAGCTACTATCCTACAGGTTTGGAAAAAATAGTGGGGGAATAATCACAGTTGATAAAAATGGACATTTCGGCATGGATATGAATACGCTTTCTATGCCAATAGCCATCTGCACAAATCACACCAAAAAGGCTCAGATTGCATTCAATAGAAGGGATGCTAAGGAATTACTATTGAACCAGCCTTATTCTTAGATTCTAATTTAATAGTCTATTACGGAAAAATACATGAGCTCCCTAAATGATGGACTTCATTTTGTCTATTACTTAGAGGATATGTTGTAATTAACCGATACCGATGATTTTATCCGATACTATCAGTATGGATACGATCAATCAAATGCATGATTTAGGATCATTACTAAAGATAAGGAATGTTTAATGAATCTGTCGGCGAGAACGTTTGGCTGACATTCAAGCCTCCTGGTACGATCAAAAACCTGTAAACATGCCACATCCTAACAGTCAAATCCTGTTAATCATCAACCAGGAATCTGGATTGGATGAAGAACTTAGCTTGACGATATTAAGAAGCTTAATCTTGTGTGTCCACTTGCCAAAGCATATTTATAGCAAAGATGACGGCGCAAAAGTAAACCAGAGAGGGAGCTGAAATTGTGTGAGTAATAATTCAAGTCAGATTTCACCAGAGAGAATAAATTCACTATTAAGCAAATTGAGGCTTCATACATTGACTAAGGATGAAGCCAAGGGATTTCTACCAATGTTGGAAAAGGAAGTGAAATCAGCGAGAGAGGGAGATAGGAAAGAATATGAGAAGATTATGATTCGACTGATAAAGATATTGAAATTGTTTTTGAACGGATCTATTGATCTAAATAGCATAAGCTTCGATGTATTGAACGAATTAGAGTGTATGGAATTATCCTAAGCTATAAGATACATGTTACGGTATGAATCTATTTCCCCATTCAAGACTCTCAACAAGACTATATAAAGAAGGAATACATGATCAATTAGTTTGGTAAAACAAAAACAAGCTATTGGAATCTTGGGCATGGTTTTTGCTGTAGCAGGCGGAATCGCTTGGTTCTTTCCAGAAGCTAGAATCCCTGCCCTGATATTATGGGGGATTGCAATAATAATAATATTCAAATTAAAAGGCAAGCGAAGGACATAATATTAACTATCTGACACGCTACAGATAATAAATTATCTCGTATTCGACATGAAGTCACTCGCACTACTCTAGAAATTGGTTTTGCGCTTCAGTCCAAGACAAATGACTCTTTGAATCATGAATGATTTTTGCCACGTTAACGATGATAACTTGCATTGCCCTAATGAGATTTGGTAAATCATCTTACCATGGTTATTTTCAATTGATGTGTGGTAGTTCTCAAACAACATCAAAATTCGATATTGCTATCTAGATACTTCTCTGTTCCTTAACAGAATTTCATAATCCGTCTTGCTACCCAAAGACAACCAATCTCCTAATTGGGTATCATGGTTAGCAACAGGGTAATAGCCCTTGTGAGTCGTTGATATCTTCAAAAACCCCAATCATTAATGATCTCATTAAGAAAATTCTTATCATTTCTCGTATTGTCTATGTCAATGAATTCATTGACCGTACGCCGATACGAAAATATATCATATAAATTGCAATAATGCCATTGGGTAGATTTAAAAGATCCCAAAAAGGGTTCTACCGATAACTTTGCAGAAGCTTCTGATACGTGCCACACACGAACTCGCATATAAGCTAGAAGAAAAATTGAGACATCGCTACGATATTCAGGTCTGTGTACTCGATGACAATATTGCTAATGTTGTATGTGAAATATTAGCCAAAGTACGATGGAAATGGGTAACAATATGCAGGTTTGTGCCATATGAGAATCTGGACGATATACTGACAATGTTTAGAGTCAACTTTGAGCTGAGAACAAGAAGATTATGAGCTCTGTTTTCCTCGACCTAAAAAATTAAGTCATTTTATTCTTCTTATTATGTGTGCTGAATAAAGATACATGCAAGAAAGACTGGTAATTCCAGCATATGTCCTTGACCCAATTGGATCGAGAACTTGAGTTTTGCAAGGCGCTGCTAACTTCGAATATCGTCACTGAACGACCTATAAAACACTGTAACTAGGACAGCATATCCAAGGGGATCATTTGATTTTCTGATTGATTACGTCGGGATTATGCAACTGATCAGGTCAATTTAAAAGGCGGATATTGCGTTAAGAGTCAGTTGAACAAGATCAATTGGTGATTAATATAACCAAGGCAATTGGGAAAATATGCATAGAGATAATCCTCATTGCGGGAAACTTATTAGCAGGTATAATTCTGATTGTAGGAAGAAAGATAAGGGCTGAAGGAAAACCTGGGATTACACATTTTGGATCATGGTTGAAAAAGCAAGGTTATGCTTTCACTAGAAACTCAATAGCCTCAGCTAAACCCCCCGTTATTAAAGCTGGACAAATTTCAAAGACCGCAATTGTTGCTGCAGGGACAAAGTTAAAAAGTGAAGGAGGACCAAAAACCATTTCTACTGCTCATCACATAAAGCAACGATCAGATGTAGTTATTGGTAAGAGCAAAGAAATAATTGCACAACGGTCAAGCAAGAATTTCAAAGAAAATAGGGACGAGGAACTTAGAGATGAAAATCTCGTTAAGTACTCTTCTACTAATTTCCCTACCTCCGACTCGACACCGACGATCCCAACTGAAGTCGTATTCAATAAAGATTACACCTTTGAGATCGGTGAGCGATTCGCGAAAGAAATTATGACTAGTGGCATCACGTGTCACGTAATTAGAAATTTAGAATCCATTCAAATCGAAATGAATTCCTGCTATAGTTATCTCTTTCCTATGAGTCCAAGAATCGTAACGAGTAGGGCGTGCATATGGGTCGATAATAGTAGTAGCAAAAACATAAGTTTAATTCAGATAATTCAGAGAAATTAATGCTGTTTCCCGTAAAGAAATGACGATAATCTCTATGAGTGGGGAGATTTTTTCGATTGCCAAAAAAAGCAGTCATTACGCTCGCTGATAATTTTGATCGAGATTGTCCCAACCCATGACCTACTATTTGTCCATGTTGGTTCCTCTATCATCAATAGCATTCGTCCCCCAATCATTTTTGATTCTATGTCCGGTTTTTTTGTAAGAAATCCTATTTGTAAAGGCCATAACAACGATAAACGACCCAATTTGAAGCAACAATGTTCCGGGTACAGCGAAAATAGTCAGAAAGCCAGCAGTAATCACCTCAGTACATTCCTCTCCTCTTAGAATGTTTCCCAGAATACCTGGACCAAGTGTCCCTTCTGTACGCTGTAAATCACACAATTGGTTAACTATAAGAGGAATCAAAGCCGGTGGTACAAGGACGGCAATCACCCCTATCATACACAAAACAAACCCTGTTCTAAGAGCTGAAACCACTTAACATATTTCGACCATTTTCTGGTATATTAATCAAGTAGAACTGTCATCAAAATAAAGTCTGTATACACAGTTTAAATTGGAATCATTCTTTGTATTTTTACTTAGCCATAACGCATTGAAATATTTTCGATTCGTCCGAT
>JAATVT010000024.1 GCA_014523685.1 Nitrososphaerales archaeon TH5893 | reverse complement strand
TAAATGGAACTTCGTGGAAAATTCGTCGCCAACGATATAGAACAGGAGATAAGAAGATATCTAGATTCTATTGATTTGAAGTCGCTCATAGCTAATGAGACCAGAGGGCGTGGCGAATCCATTTGCTACATCGAGGGTCCCCCGACAATGAACGGAGATCCTCATGCGGGACATCTACGTGGCCGCATAATTAAGGATTTGTGGTATCGTTATAATGTGCTCCAAAAAAGAAACGTCATATTCAGAGCCGGGTGGGATTCACAAGGTCTTCCTGTTGAACTTCAAGCTGAGAAGGAGTTAGGCTTAACCGGCAACAAAATAGATAACATTAGGAAAGTTGGGATAGAAAAAATTGTTGCAACATGCAAGAAAATAATCAAGATGTACAATGAAAAATGGATTCTCGTCGACAAACTTCTTGGTATGTCATTTGACTACAAAAACGCTTATTGGACGTTTCGTGATGAATATATTGAAAGGGAATGGAAGTTTCTTGAGAGAGCTTGGGAAGATCATCTTCTCAGAGAATGGTTTAGGGTTGTGGCATATTGTCCATCGTGCCAAACCTCTCTGAGTAATGCGGAAGTTAATGAAGGATATAAAACAGTTGAGGATCCATCTTTTTACTATAAAGTAAAGCTGTCAGATGATAATGCGTACCTGATAATTTGGACAACTATGCCATTCACTATTGTGACAGACGAGATGGTTGCCGTAAACCCAGGTCATGACTATGTGCGAATAATAGTCGAGCAAGAAGAATGGTTAGTTGGTCAGGACAGATTAGAAGGTCTAATGAAGGACCTACAAATTTCTGAATACTCAAGAGTCGGTGTTATAAAAGGGAGAGATCTAGAAGGGTTACGGTATCAACACCCGCTTTTGTCGGTAATTCCTGGCCTTGAAGATCTTGTTAGAAAGGAAAAAATCCACATGGTGGTAGCAGAAGAGTTTGTAGATGTGACCACCGGTAGCGGAATGGTACATCTCTCACCAGCCAATGGGCAAGAGGACTTTCAGGTTGCCGAACGAAGAAATATTCCTGTGTTCATACCAATCGACGATAGAGTTACTTTCACCCGGGAGGCAGGGATATTCCAAGGATTATTTGTGAGAGACGCCGATGACAGGGTAGTTGAAGCTATGAAACAAGTTGGTGCATACATAAAACTTGGGATCGTGAGACATCAATATCCAACGTGTTGGCGCTCTCATCATAAGGTTGTATGGCTTGCTAGACGAGAGTATTTCTATATGATCGAGCGACTAAAGGATAAGCCATTAGATGCTGCGTCCAAAGTAGAATATTTTTTTGATCCCCCAAAAAATAGGTATCTGGAAATAATACGGGAGAAAGTGCCCTGGTGTATCTCCAGAGAACGATTATGGGGCACACCCCTTCCCATTTGGTCATGCCCAACATGTAATCACAAGCTTGGGCTATTTTCGAGGAATGAAATAGTGAAAATTGCAGAGTTACTTCCAGATGGGCCTAATTTTGAATTGCACAGGCCACAGATTGACAGGGTAGAAATCAAATGCGAGAAATGTGGCAGTGGGATGGAACGAGAACCATTTGTTCTGGATACTTGGCATAATAGTGGCGCAGCCCCATATGCATCCCTAACCGATGAGGAATACTCGAAACTCATACCCGCTGTTTTTATGACAGAAGGAATAGATCAGACAAGAGGATGGGCGTATACATTACTAATACAAAATATCATCTTGACAGGAAGACCAGTCGCTCCCTTCAGATCATTTCTTTTTCAAGGTCATGTCCTGGATGAAAAAGGTAACAAGATGAGTAAGAGTTTAGGCAATGTCATAGAAGCTTCCAAATTGCTTACTGAAAATGCGGTGGATCTAGTACGATTTTATTTCATGTGGAAATCTTCCCCCATCGAGTCATTGAGTTTTAGCCTTTCAGAAATGGCAACTCGAACTTATCAAATCATGAGCACATTATATTACTTGCATGTTTATTTTGACCAAAACAGCAAATACGATAAATTCGATCTAAAAAAGAATAATCTTGTGTGGGCAACCAGAAACCAATTACTACATGTTCCAGATAAATGGGTATTGTCTAAGCTTCAAGCTGTTATTTCTGAAGTTAGTAGCTCATTTGAAAAATGCAAATTCCATGAAGCCGCTAAAATGATAGAAGAATTCATAATAAATACTTTGAGCCAGACCTACGTACCAGTTACAAGAAATGAAATATGGGATGATAACAAGAATTCCTTGAATCGTAGGCTGGCAATCTACGCTGTGCTGGGTCAGGTTCTTAAAGTAGTCGATGTAATGCTTCATCCTTTGTCTCCCTACATTTCTGACTATCTTTATCTCGTCTGTTTTTCAGACAGAAAAAGTATTTTGCTCGAAGACTGGCCAATTTCTGATACATCATTAGTGAACAAACAAGTCGAGATATCATTCGACAGATCAAGAGAAATAGTTTCGTTATCTAATGCTGCGAGAATGAGTGCAAAACTGAAAAGGAGGTGGCCCATAAAGAGCATTTGGATCTGTTCTGGCGAACGTGATTCCTTCGATATTGAATCAATATTGGATATTTTGAAAATTCAGATAAATGTCCAAGACTGCAAAGTGATCAGATATAAGAACGACACCAAGTTACGCAAGCTTCTAAGCCTTTTAGAAAGCGAGGTTCCCATAATTCCAAGAATCAATTTATCAAAGAAAAATGTAGGTATAAAGGTAAAAGATAATTTAGAAAAGGTTATGCAGTCATTTGCTAAGGTCGATATTTACGAGCTGCTAAGAACCTTAGAATATTCGGGAAAATATTTACTTACATACGACGAGGGGTTACTACTTGAGATGAGTCCAGACGACGTGGAATTGTCATATATTCCAGCAGAAGGATATGCACTGGCCGAAAATGGAGACACAATGGTATTCATTGACACCCGGCGTGACAAGGATCTAGTGACAAAAGGGCTAATGCGGGATCTTGCTAGAAATCTGCAACAATTAAGAAAAGAACGAGGTTATAATACCACAGATATAATCTCCTCTGCGTACATCGCTGGGTTAGAAGAAGAAGAAATCCTTGGGTTATATTCAATGGAAGAAGAATTAAAGTATTTGGTAAGAGTAAATAAAATGATTATAACAAAAGAAAGTGTAAAAGACATTAAATATAAGATGATAGATTTGGAAGGGCGGAAGTTACATTTATCCATATGAGTTTCGAGCGAGACTCAAGAGGAAGACAATACAATAATACGAGAGATACTTTGCAACTCCAATAATCCTTGATAGAACGAAATGTTACAATTAGAGGATTAAGAATTGGACTAATTTTGTAGCTTTAGAGTTCGTTCCCCCATTTCTGGTAAAAGTACAACATTACAAATACATTCGAAACTGGTTTGGACATCAAGATACGCTGGCAACTTATTGCGACGGTGTCCATAAAATCAAGGTTCAGGAAGGGAGAAGATTTAGGATCTGCTCAGCTGCAATCAATCCTACTTGTTATTTTGATTCTTTATTCATCATTTTTGGATGTTGAACTACGCTTTTGATCCTTTTTGGGGTGCTATGTCAATTTATACTCGGATCCCGCAAATTGTCGGCCGCTGAAACCATTAGGTATCGTTCTACAATTGAGTATGAATCAATTTAAGATAACAAGTAATTTACAATTCAGTTTGCCAATAATGCCTATGAAAAGGTTAAATTCGGTATTAAGGTTGTTCAGAGTATACTGGAAATGGAACCCTGTGGAGACATAGATGCAGGCTATAGAATAGCCATCATTTTTTTAGAAGCCCAGAGGGCTTATCCAGATTTTTTCGGGTAATTATAGGTGTGCCATTTGAATCTTGAACTCTTGCTTACATTGTTTGTTCTCGTAATGCTAGTTACTATGACGGGGATTTTTGTAACGTGGTCCTACTTCCTAGTTTAC
>JAATVT010000176.1 GCA_014523685.1 Nitrososphaerales archaeon TH5893 | reverse complement strand
TGCTCCTTTAGAAGCAATACCTCCTATTGATGAACGATACCTTGCAGATGCCCTTGAAAGTGTACCCCTTATTAAGGGAGACAATGTGATGGTTCCATACTTTGGTGGTAGGCTTACATTCCAAGTAATTGGTGTAACTCCGGTTGCCGATGCAGTATTAGTAACACAAAAAACAATATTCCATATCGCAGAGAAAGGTGAAACACTAAGAGGAGTTCCACAAGTCACATATGAAGACATTGGTGGATTGAAGGATGAAATCCAAAAGGTTCGTGAAATGATTGAACTTCCACTAAGACATCCAGAAATATTTGAAAAATTAGGCATAGAAGCACCAAAAGGGGTATTACTTTATGGTCCTCCGGGAACAGGAAAGACATTGCTAGCAAAAGCAGTAGCCAATGAGAGTAATGCCCACTTTATCAGTATCTCTGGCCCGGAAATAATGAGCAAGTTCTACGGTGAATCAGAAGCAAGATTAAGAGAAATCTTTAAGGAAGCAAAGGAAAAGGCACCATCTATAATATTTATCGATGAAATTGATTCGATTGCTCCAAAGCGAGAAGAAGTAACAGGTGAAGTGGAAAGAAGAGTAGTTTCACAATTGTTGTCACTAATGGATGGTCTAGAAGCGAGAGGTAAAGTCATTGTAATTGCTGCAACTAATAGACCAAATGCAATTGACCCAGCACTTCGACGTCCTGGTAGATTTGACAGAGAAATAGAGATCAAAGTCCCTGATAAACGAGGAAGATTAGAGATACTGCAAATACATACCCGTAATATGCCATTGGAGCCTGATGTAGATCAGGACAAAGTTGCTGCAGTAACTCACGGGTTTGTAGGTGCTGATCTTGAATATTTGTGTAAAGAGGCTGCGATGAAATGTCTGAGAAGATTGCTCCCTGAGCTTAACTTGGAAGACGAGAAATTGGCTCCAGAAGTATTGAACAAGCTTGTGGTAACAATGAACGATTTTGAGAATGCTGTAAAAGAAGTAATGCCATCTGCTATGAGAGAGGTATATCTGGAATCTCCTGATATTCCCTGGATAGCGATAGGTGGATTAGAGGAAGTCAAGCGTGAACTGCAAGAGGCAGTGGAATGGCCTTTAAGGTATCCAGATTTATATACAAAATTGGGACATTCGATGCCGAAAGGTCTGCTTATGCATGGCCCATCAGGCACCGGCAAAACATTGTTGGCAAAAGCTGTAGCTACAGAATCTGAAGCTAACTTCATTAGTGTAAGAGGACCGGAATTATTATCCAAATGGGTCGGAGAATCTGAACGCGGCATTAGAGAGATATTCAGAAGGGCAAGACAAGCAGCACCATGTGTAGTATTTTTTGATGAAGTTGATTCGATTGCTCCAACTAGAGGTATGGGAGGCGATAGTATGGTTACAGAGCGTGTTGTCTCACAATTGCTTACGGAATTAGATGGGATTCAAGCATTGTCTGGAGTAGTAGTTATTGCAGCCACAAATCGAGCAGACATGATTGATCCAGCATTATTGAGACCAGGACGATTTGATAAGATTGTATTTGTTCCTATGCCAGATAAGGCTGCAAGACAGAAAATCCTAGAAATTCATTCTAAAGACAAACCAATTGGTCCCGATGTAGACTTTGTAAAAGTCGCTGAACTTACTGAAGGATTTAGTGGTGCTGATACTAGTTCAGTAGCAAATACTGCAGTCTCACTTGTTTTACACGAGTACTTAGCAAAATATCCTACACCAGAAGAAGCAGCAAAACATGCTTCTGAAGCTCATGTGATGATGAGGCATTTTGAGGAAGCTGTAAAGAAAATTAAGACTCAAAGAGAAGGTAAGCCTGGAGAGAAGGTTACAGTTCCCTATTATAGATAAGGAAGACCAAATAGGGATAAACAACTTCTTTTTTATTTTTTTGATTAGCTTAGAAAATAGTTTCTTGGGGCAATGTTTTTAAGTTATTCCCTTTAGAAATTAAGGCAACAAAAAGAAATTGGTGGAAAACTCTCAGATCCAGCTAACAGAAAATCTAAATCTAGACACATCAACTTTCAATCGCTTTGTAAAACCAAATCACATAAACAAAATAGTATCCCAATACGGAACACCGCTTTATCTAATTGATGAAGATACATTGCACTCAAAAGTCAAAGAGCTCTATAATGCATATGCAAAGTTTAATGGACCATTGAAAATTGCGTATTCTATCAAAGCAAACTTTACTCCAGCTATTTTACGTACATTCATAAAAGATGGTATTACATTTGACTTGACCTCAATTGGTGAACTCCGTTTTGCAAAATACTGTAATGTAGAGCCTGCGAACATTATTTATACTAGTGTTACAGAGGAATATGAAGAATATTTAGAGGTTTTACAAACTGGTGTAAAACGAGTTGTTGTCAGTTCATTCAACGGAATGACAAATTTGGCTCGAGCTGCTAACAAAGTAAATATCAAACCACTTACTTTAATTCGAATCAATCCAGAGGTAGGAGTAAAAGCAGAGGTTCGTGCATCTTATAAAAATGGAAAATTTGGGGTACCATTTAATGGTATAACAATTGATAGTGCAACAAAAATGGTTAAACACCTAATTGGAAATAATTTACTCAGGTTTGAGGGTTTTCATTTTCATTTAGGATCGCAGATTACTGATTTCTCATGCTATACTCACGCACTTGACAAAGTAGATGCATTTATCACAAAGATGAAAAAAGAGTATCCAAATTTTATGATTAATACATTAGATATAGGAGGTGGAACTCCAGTATTCTATAATAATCCGGTACCATCTCCAATACAAATGGCAGAAAATTATGTAAATAGATTAAATCATTTAATTGACACACATGGTAAGTTTGAATTAATGGTCGAAAGTGGAAGATTCCTTGTGGCAGAATCATCAATCTTAATCTCTAAGATAGTTAATACAAAGGAATATAATGATCATAAAATAGTCATAGTAGATGCAGGTTATCATTTACTATTAGATGCAGCACTTTTAAAACAGGAATATCCACAGGAAATCGTTCCGATATTCAAAAATGGGGAAAATACGACAATAAAACAGGCGGTTTCAAAGAATATACATCTAGCTGGTCGCCTATGTGATACATATGATGTATTTCCATTATCTAGGGTGTC
>JAATVT010000175.1 GCA_014523685.1 Nitrososphaerales archaeon TH5893 | reverse complement strand
TTCGAATTGAATCCTTTTGGTAAAGTCATACGTAGAGTAATGAAAGACAATGGTTTTTAAATTTTTTCTATTCCATCGAGGTTTTTCAACCGATTTCAGCCTAATACATGAGTAATGGTTTTTATGTCAGACAAATCAAGACCCATGACGTGTAAGGATTCCTATTTGGTACGTAAAATTTTCAATGCTGTCTTTCCTCATATGAATTATATCAACACATGTTGTAATTAAGATACAAATGACGGGAACTCTCCGGTAGATCTCTAATAAATTCTAAGGCTCAGAATTTTTTTCTTGAAGCTACTCAAGGCCGTTCCTTTTTTATTCTATTATAATTTCATGGAATACTTATTCTTGACAATAAAAACCATCATTTTCCTATCCCCTGACTAACCCAATGCGTCTATTCTTCTTTCTGTTACCTATAGCAGATATCGTATTGGACTGCTGGTAGCACTTTTATAGCTATTAGAAAAGAGATAGTCAGATTGGAGACTGCCCCCTCTGAGGAAGGGATTGTTGTTGTGTACACTGGAAAGGGTAAGGGCAAAACAACAGCCGCTTTGGGAATTGTATTGCGAGCAGTGGGTCATGGACAGAGAGTAGGCATGATCCAATTCATTAAAGGAGAGTGGTATTACGGGGAGCTTACTAGTTCTAAAAGGCTCGAACCCGAATTTGAAATGATCGCTGCTGGTAAAGGATTTGTGGGTATACTCGATGATGATCATTCTATCGAGGATCACCGCTCAGCCGCTCAAAAGGCGGTTTCCATTGCTAAGGAGAAACTAACATCAGGAAATTATGATATTGTGATCCTAGATGAAATCCATTATGCATTGAATTTGAAGCTGATAACATTGGCAGATATCTTAGACATCATGAGATCCAGGCCTACAAAAACAACTCTTGTCATGACAGGAAACTATGCTCCCAAAGAGGTTTTGGAGATCGCTGACCTGGTTACAGAAATGAAAGAAATTAAGCATCCATACCATCGCGGCATTAAGGCAAAAAAGGGAGTTGATTATTGAAACAGGGATCTAGCATTCGCTAAAGTCATCATTTGAGAGATTTTCTTTCTAGGGTAAGCTTAAAGTATCAGCTTTGTGCGGTTCAATCCTACCCATGGTTACGGCTGAATTGAAGAAGATTCCAGAGGCTGGCGACATAGTTTTGGTTACCGTTGAGGAAATTACAGGACATGGAGCTTATGTCAGTCTAGACGAATATAGCAATATGACTGGTTTTCTACATATTTCTGAGATTGCAACCGGGTGGATTAGGAATATTGAAAGATATATCAAGCCCAAGCAAAAGGCAGTTCTTAAGGTTATCAGGGTTGACAAAACGAGGGCCGAAGTAGATCTTTCACTCAAACAAGTGTCAGGAGAAGAAAGAAAATCGAAATTAATAGAAGTGAAAAAAAATGAAAAAGCAACAGCTTTTATGGAAATGGTCAAAGTCAAGGCAAATCTGTCAGATGAACAAATTGACGAAATTGAAGACAAAATTTTACAAAAACATGATAGTGTTTATGACCTTTTTGAAATCGTTGCCAAGAAAGGTACTGATTCTGTCCGAAACCTAGAATTCTCCGCTGATGTAACTAAAGCGATTGAAGACGAAAGCCATAAAATTCAAGTACCTCATGTAGAAATCAGAGATATACTGGAAATTTCTTCTAAAGGCCCAAATGGAATTGATGTAATAAAGAATACACTATCGCCGCTCGAAACCACAAAGAGCACCGTACAAGTAAAAATAAACTATATTGGGGCTCCAAAATACCGCGTGACCGTTCAGGCAGAAAACTTCAAAATGGCGGAAAAGACGATGAACAATATTATGGAGAAGGCTAAAGCTTCCATAGAAAAACATCAAGGCATTTTTAGCTTTAGCCGAGAAAGTTCTAGAAAGAGTCATTGAATCGATCCAGATCTAATAATGAAGCATCTTATCCGAAAATGTCCGAAATGTGGTGCCTATACACTAAAACAGAATTGTAATTCTTGTAATGTTAGAACAATAGATCCTCATCCACCAAAGTATTCTCCAGACGACAAGTACGCTCGATACAGAATAGAAGACAGATACACAAACGGCCGGGAATCCAAATGTTGATTAAGATTGGAGTCTATAAGTCTCTCCACACAGCCTTGGTCTTGGCTAGAAGTACAAAGCCCACTAGATACATTACTTGAATTGATAAGCCAAGTCCTACGCTCCATTCTTCTGGTGTGGGTATACCCATTATATATTGGAGTATCAGAGAAGCATGAGTGGTAGGTACCACGTAGGCGATATATTGCAGTTCAGTTGGTAGTCGTTCTATCGAATAATAAACAGGGGGCAATACAGCCAAAATTACATTTACAAATGAGATTATTTGGGTAGCATTTCTCATGTGAAGCATGTGAGAAGACAAGAAGAAACCCATGGCCGACATTGCTCCCCAAATAAGGAATATCGTGAGAATCAGAAGGGGAACAAAAGTGATAGATGTCCCTAGATAGGCGGTGAGAAATGTCAATACCAAGAGAGCAGGAAGGCCGAAGAGAATTTGTGACAGTGCTAAACCTGTCATATAGGTTAGCGAAGATACAGGCGAGGCGACAAAAACGTCTTGGATCTTGTATTCAGTCTTGTAAAAGGATATATCCTGACCCAGAGCAAGACCATAACCTACCAAAGCCATAACTAGACTTCCAGAAACGGCGAACTGGAGGTACTGACCGTTACTAACAACAAATAATACAAATAATATTGAGAATGGACTGATAGCCGAGAAGAGTAGAGAAATAGGATTACGACGCAGCCACAATATCCCAGTCATGTATGCTATTAAGAGTATTTTCCTTCCAGCTAGTTGAAAGCTCGTAGTCGAAACTGAACCCGCTTTCCGAAGTTTCACAGAATAATTTATTGTATAACCTATCTTGTTATTATTGTTACTCTCAATAATGATGGAAACTAGATTACATTAGCTATTAACACATTGGTTTGGCCCAAAGGTTTTACACTAGGAAGGGAATCAAACTAACTTATTCTAGTGACTTCTAATATGTTTCTTGCACTTAACACTAGTCAAAATTATTATCTAAGCCTGAGGGCTAAATCTCAGGACTAATTAGCAGTAATGTTACTCCCGGACTGTGTCTGATTAATTATATTACCCGCAGCGAAGCTTGTAGCGTTTGTATTTCTTGCCTCTTCTATAACCGAGTTCAATGTTGTGTTGCTTGATCCTTGTTGCGTAGCATTGCTAAGTCCAGTTTGGTTAATGATATTACCAATTGCAAAGCTTGTCGCGTTTGCGCCTTGTGTCTGCTCTAGGACTGACTGCAGCGCAACTTCAGGAATTTGGCCAACAGAGCTTTGAGTGTCATTTGTGAGAGGCTGCGATCCTTCAGTCATATTGCTGGTTTGAGCCGCAATGCCTAATATCAAAGGTCCAGAAGCAAGAAGGGCTATCGTAAGGGTCAAAATAGCTAAGCTATGCATAAACAGTGACACTTTCACTCTCGTATTCATTACCCACACAATAATAGCCCCCGAATTTATTGCTTCCTACTTTATATCATATTTAGGAATCCTGGCATTGAGCGTATGGCGACTATATTATGTTGGACAAAAAATGATTGAGGTTCATCAGTCTGCCTTCATGAGACTGGTAAAGATGAGGGTTACAATGGTCCATGATGCAGGATACTACACTTTGCCTACTCCTTCTACAAAGCGGTACGTGATTTCATAATACCTCCACCATATTATAAAACTTGGTATTCTTACATGCGCATTAAAAAAGAGAGTTTTGGGGGGAAATAATCCCTTATCTGTTCAGAACAGTTCTACCTTCCGATACAGAGCCCGCTTGGATTTGATACTTGGCAGTTGTTGTCAGAGTAAGTGTTTTGATTTACGTTTGGAGCTAGTCCGTTAGCATTGTTTATGTCGACCACATTGTCATGTGCATTGTTCAGTTGAACTATGTTTTCTGTGCTTTGTGCATCCAAGAAAATTGCGTTCTGGCTTCCTTGAATGTTGTTGCTACTCATTGCAGATTCGTCGGTATTAACGAATGTGACTCCAGCTAATGCGTTCCCATCCATAAGGTCGTTTTCGATGTTGAGACCACTTGCAGAATGAGATGCTACTCCTATGTTATTGTTCTTGATTATGTTTTCTTGGACCGATGCCATGTCTGCTCCTGTGAAGAATGCAGCTATTTGGTTGTTTTGCATAATCAAAGAGGTTACAACAAGCTCTTTGGCTCCCGTTGCTAATACACCTGCTTGGAATCCGCTTATAATGCCTGGTCCGTTAATAGTTACGCCGTCTTCAGAGACACCGATTCCAACTTTTGAGCTGTCTGCTCCTGGACCGTATATACCGAAGCCATTCAAATTAATTGTTGTTGCGTCATCTCCTACAATCAATCCGTCCCCAGTGCAATTGAGATTTGCTGTCAATGTAACATTCCCTTGCACAACTTGTCCACACGCTACGGTTCCCTGTGGAGGTTGTTCTTCCTGTGCCACTGCGTTCATTGGAGCCACGACTTGTGCACCAATTGCCGCTAATGACACTATTGCCGCTACCATGTAAGTCATTAAAGTTCTTTTCATTCAGAAGGATGCTAGTAGATTAACTATATATGTGAAACTCATATTTGTACTAAATTCGAAATTCGTGCATATTCAACATAAGTATTCATTTAGGATATTAGTTGGAACTTATTCTTAGTAAAAGATATAGTTCTTCTAGTGGTTTTTTTAGTGACTATTGTTAAAATGTCATATCCCAACATCACTCATTCATTTTATCACAACAGGATAGACTCTGAATGACCGTCTACATTCTGGTGGGTTCAGTTAAAGTTCTTTTGATTGATTTCATTGACAAGTATAAATACATGGCTTCATGCTAGAATTTCCTCGGAATTGCTGGTCATAACCGAGAACCTTCATTTGTTTAATTCATTCAATAATCCAGAAAAGATTCCCATGCATCTAATAGCGTAACTACACTAGTAGGGCGAGACCCCAATCATAGTAAAATGTTTATCGTTTAAAGCTCTTTCATCGCTAAAGAATATAAACATATTTCATCATAATTTTTTCTGATGAAAATTGGGGTGGTAGGTGCTGGAGTTGCAGGGAGTTATCTCAGTAGAATGCTCGAGGATCGAGGACATAAGGTTAAGGTGTTCGAATCCTCCGGAATGAACAGTCATTGGCCAGTTTGTGCTTGGGGGGCATCTAAGAATATGCTTGAGACATTTTCAGCGAAGGCTGGCCTTAATTTTGATAATTATATTCTTCATAGCGGCAAAATACTGAAGATGTATTTGCCTGAGAATAATATTGAATATTTGGATCTAAAGGGGCTTGTAACTTATGACAAGAAAAGATGGGAACATGACCTGTTAAAGGGAATCGAAGTTGGCTACGGGACAAGGTTCACACATGAAAGCTTTCCAACTTCAGACTTTGATTATGTTTTGGACTGTACGGGATATCATCGCTCACTCCTCCCTAAGTCTATCCATGACTTCGTCATCCCGGCATATGAATATCTTGTAGAAAATGTGAATGACGTAAACGAGTTTTACGTAATAGGATACAAAGGTGCAAGAGGGTACTTTTGGTACTTCCCATTGGGGGGTGGACGTGGTTATGTAGGTGCTGGAGATATAGATAGAAAATATGTAGGTATCGAAGAATTCTTTCAGAAGAACCGATCCGCCAGGGTTATTAAGAAAATAGGTAGGCCCATCAGGCTATCTCCGCCATCGCTTATGAAACCATTCTTCCTTAAGAACATAATAGGCGTAGGCGAATCGATTGGCTGTGTATTCCCAATGTTAGGCGAAGGAATAATTCCTTCGTTAATTTGCTCAGATCTATTCCTTGAAGTCTTAGATAATAGCGATAAATTCGACTATGATAGATATACCAAAAAGGTTCTAAATAAATTTCGATATTATCGTGATGTTTATCGAATAATTAGGCTTAAAATGAGTGGCAGCTTGAACACACTAAAACACTTCAAATTGCTAATGACTATGTATACAAATATGAAAAGAGAAGAAAAACGTTTTGGTTTCGAAATAAGTTTTGACAAAATGACCAGACTTGTAAGGGCGCTATAGCTTTCTAAAACAAATTACTTGAGCGACTAAGTCATTAGTTTGTCTTATGTTATTTTTTTGACGAGGATATTCAGGCATTTTCTTTGCCAGAATTTGTTATTATATTTCTTAGTCTTTTTAGCTGATAAGTTCTTATGTAATTCCTAATTCTTTCATCGTACAAACTATCGTATCCTTCAAATTTAGGCTGATATGAGAGATAGTAATATAGCATGTATAATGCACCAATCCTGCCCGTCACTTCTCCCGTGACGAAGTATTTTAGAATTCTGCTGAGAGCAAACAAAGGATGATATCCTAGAGTTTGCATACTGGCTCCAAATTCATAAAATTTATGGCTTTGTCCCAATGGCCTTGTGTGTTTGAACCTAGCATTAGAAAGGACCAAATAGTTATAACCACACCGATCTGCCTCATATAGAACCGCAGATTCATATCCCATTTTTTCGGGGTAAAACCCTCTCCACACGGAGTCTTCTAGGAATGAATTACTCACTAGTCGTCCAGCTCCATGAGGCATAACTGGAATGTGTTCGGAATAGGTACCTGACGCTATAGCTATTTTTTCATCAGAGTCCATCGAATGTAGTAGGGTTTCAACGTAATCGGGACTGTATTCGGTATCATCCGTTGCTATAAGATGGTATTTTGTTCTTTTCAAATTTTTTTCTTTCGAAAATCTAATTGCTTCATTCCAATTCAAGACTACCCTTTTTATGTCATAACCCCAATCAGGATGGGCAATCACATGGATAGATGGTCGTGTAGATTGTATCTCTTGAAGTATATCTATAGTTTTATCTGTTGATCCATCATTTATAACTATTATATATTCTGGAACAATAGTCTGTTTCAATATGGATACAATAGCGCTACGTATACTTCCTTGTGAATTTCTGCATGTGAGAATTGCGAAATAATCACTCAAGGGGATTATATCTGACTTAATCAATTAATTAAAGTTGCCACGAATCTACTTGCATATTTGTTTATCTAATATGCAGATTTCAAGGGGGGTAACTAATGGACCTTGCTAACTCATCTGGATTCTTCTTATTACTGGTTGGTAATTAATTGATATCATTCATTTTTTATGACAACATGGAAAATAGATTGCTTTGTATCAATTCCGGATAGTAATCCTTTTTTCACAATAGGGGTTCTTATGACCTCTACAACACCAGGGATATCATGGTAAATTTTTTCGTATTTATGGATAAAGTTATGCGGTGCTGCCTTTCGTGGGGTGACGTCCTCATACCAATCAATGTTCACAACGTTCCTTCTAGACCATCCTACCATTTTTACTAGTACTTCTTTGATTTCTGATGGTAAAATATGTAAGAGAACTTCTGGTGCAATCACAAGGTCATACTTCAAATTCATTTCCAGTGACTGGATATCTGATACTATGAATTTTAGAACCCCTCTCTTGTCTGATCCCATGACATAATTCCTGGCATTCTCTATTTGGTCCGGTGAAAGGTCCACAGCAACATATTCTGTAACCTCAGGAAAGTTTGAAAGGATTATTTTTGTAATCCGACCAAATCCACATCCCACTTCAAGTACTGTTGAAAATGAAATGTTCTTTCTTAAATACTCAACCAATATCTGTTCTTGAAGCATGAATTTCTTGTTATATCGAAATTCTTGTTTGTACACTTTTCCTCTTTCAAGCCAGTATTCTTTGGGAATGTAGGACACTAATGCAGTTTCGTACTGCCCTCCTAATTATTTCTTGTTCTGTTGAAGTGTAGAAAAACCAGAACTACAATAGGAAGAGATACTGTCGTATTACACCGTAGTAGCTACTATGATTACTGAAGTATTATCTGTATCCTATAGATCTGGCTCATAAGACATGACCCAAAAATTTGTAGTGGCCCGAGACACTACTTTATGTGCAACTCCTATAGGCCTCTGATATGAACTTTTCATTCTTCTCCCAAATCAAGTTCTCACGAGCATAATTGAAGATCTGTAACCTTCGCTTATACAGCTCATCCAAATTTTCTTTGAAGTACATTAACTTTGTGGCCATGCCTTC
>JAATVT010000174.1 GCA_014523685.1 Nitrososphaerales archaeon TH5893 | reverse complement strand
CTGAACCAGAACAGCAAACCCAACTATTGCAAAGACTAAGGGATATGATGAGGATTACTGGCGATCGAAAAACCAGTTGTCAAAGTAGCAATAGAGGAGTCAAATGAACAGGAATCGTAGAAACCCTTGGTATGCTTTTGTATTTCTCCTTTGAGCCAGACTTATCACAAACTTCTATCCGCTATTGCTAGGTTGGTTATAGAGTTTGCTTAATGAAAGAATACTTATCAATAAACAAAGTCATATTCGTCAAACTCCATAGACCAAACTCAAACAAGGGGCTGGCTAACATCTCCCGGTTAGGAGGGATATAGGAAATATCATATTTAGACATAGTATCAGATCTGCAGGAGACTCACCGAATGACTACGGTGGTGGAAGGGATTGTCGCTGAGTCTAGGGTCGTCCTGCAGCGGATTGATATCGATGATAAGGTTTCGACCCCCTTAGCTTCTGTGAATTATCATATTTAGATACTTGAGTAAAAAGTTGTAATAGAGGAGTAAATACGATCTAGACTAGGGCGGGCAGCTTTTGTCCTACTCCTTTGAGCCAGACTTATCACATAATTCTATGCTCTATTACCACAAACTATCTCATCATAGGTTAGGATTTATCTTTTAAGGCCTACAGAATGGTACTCCTATCGGTAGCACCAACAAAATGTTTCTTTAGTAGGCCTAATCGCTCCATACTATTGCCCTCCTTATCTCGAATGTCTGCATATGACACATCATCTCTTATTTTATCCAAAAATGTAACTACTTCGTCTATTGTAACTCCGTGTCTGATATCAAAGTCTATATTCCTCTGCACATTGGTTATCTTTCCACCATATTTTTTATGCTGTCTTTTCTGAAACGAAGATGCATTTTCTGACAAACCAGTAACATACTTGACAGCGGTTTTTTTCATATTTTCAAGATGCCACTCTTTCATAGGATAACTATTTTGATTTTGTATCATAGAATACATACTATTACACTATGCAGCCATTTAAGTCAGATAAACTGCATAGAATGGAGCACATGTTAGAATATAATTATTTAAGAATAAATCCTATCAAGACATAAAGCCCCTATGATGATTTGGAATCGGAAACATCATTCATTCTAATTTTTGTATGCTCTCCAGAACTGCATAATGGACAATCCTTGTTTTTTCGTATATTTAGATCAAAGATAACACCGCATCTCCTACAAACTTGTATATCTTTGGTCAAGATATTTGTATATTCATCATCTGTTAGGTTATAATAGTTAGCGTATCGCGATTGGAGAGAAAAGCTAAATTCCACCGATGGTAATAATAAAAGACGATAAGCTCTGACATTCAAAGGAAGGGCAACTGCTTAGAAGTCTGAGTTTATCGCGGAGATTGTTGACGGCTGCGGGAATAGTGCGGGATTTATCTTCTTACCTTTTGTCGCGTCGGTAGGTTAACCAAGAGGATCCCTTCTTACAGTACTAGAGCTCAGGATATAACACTGTCTTTAGGGTTACGGGCCCATAATTGCTGTCAAATATTATTCATGCACCCTTGGGCCCACCCCGCTACATGGGTTCATATGATTCTGTGAACCTTAAATGTGACATCTAAGTGTCAGAAAATATGGAAACTGTTATTTTAGTCAGAATCATCGTATCTGAGGGAACCTTTAATGAATAATTCAGTTAACTGAGTTAAATAGATTTTTAATAAGAGTTCTTTCTTATAATTAATGGATTAAACAAAAGACCATGTCTATATTCAAGAAAGATAATCTTATACAAGTCGATAATGACTATGGATAATGAAAATCTCAGTTATGTGGCAATCGAATATAGGGCAACCAATGTACGAGCAGCTTCAACGACATGGTAGGCGGCCAGGCTCTTTAGGGGCAAGGCACTTCCTCCACTGGGAGTAATTAATAAGAAAATGAACAAAAGAAAAACAACAGAAATTAGAGTAGATTTTTCTTTTAAACGCGAGGTATTCTTCGTTGTTATAGGGGCAATGTTAGGAGCAGTATTTATGCTTATTCCTACTGCTTTTGAAGTCGGAATGGGCCTACCTTATTATATTACGTGGGTGGCATTTGGCCATGTAATAGGCGTTCACTCTTCTGACGCGGCTTTTGCAGGAATAGCAATTCATACTATAACTGCTATTTCAATAGGCATCATTATTGGAGTTTTTCTCTATAAGACTGGAATATTGAATATAAGTAAGATTTCAAATGGATTGCTTTATGGGTTATTCGCGGGTACTGTAGTCCTAGTTGTCTTTTTCATACCTATTTACTTTTCAATATTGTTACCAGAGATCAACCGTACTGTAGCTATTGTGATGCCAACATCCAATGACGAATATGGTACATCATTACCTCATTATAGCTTCCCGTTAGTGATTATAAGTTATGTTATAATGCATCTATTTTTCGGTATCACTGTGGGACTGACTTCATCTATTTTATCAATTAAGTTTGGCAGCCGGTATAGATGTTCAAAATGTGATATTTCCTTTTCTAGAATCGATTCATACCAGAAACATCTAGAGCTTGTTCACGGAGAGAAACCAATTCAATTGACACGCATTTTAATTTTGGGAGGGGGATTTGCAGGAATTGAAGTTCTACGAGAGCTACAAAAAGCATTTCAGAACGATATAGCAATAGACATAACACTAGTAAGTAGGGATAATTTCTTCCTCTTTACACCGATGCTTTCTGAGATATCCTCAGGAATGATAGAGACAAGGCATATAGTAACACCGGTGAGAGTATTTTGCAATAGGGCAAAATTTTATGAAGCTGATGTAGGGTCAATCGATATGAACAATAAACAGGTAGTTATAAGCCATAGGATTGGAAAGCAGACAAATCCTATTGAGTCGCGTAGCCACATACTGAATTATGATTACCTAGTCATAGCGTTAGGAAGCGAAACGAACTTCTTTGGGATGGATGGGGCTGCTACAGGGGCATTTACTCTAAAGAGCTTAGGTGACGCCATAGTTCTACGAAATCATGTGATAAATATGTTGGAACAGGCTGATATTGAACATGAGGATCTTGACCTTAGGAAAAGATTGTTGACTTTCGTCGTAGTTGGTGGTGGTTTTTCAGGCGTTGAAATTGTAGGCGAATTGAATGACTTTGTACTCGATTCAATAAAATACTTTTACCACAATCTACAAAAAAACGATGCTAGAATAGTTCTTGTAAACTCGGGTCGAAGGATACTTCCTGAGGTAACTGAGGAATTAGCAGAGTTTGCATTAGAAAAGATTAGAGATAATGGGGTCGAAGTAATCTTGAATACACGTGTAACTGGCATAACACCTTCCGGTGTTAAACTGAATAATGGAACTGATATATCAACAGAGACAATTGTCTGGGCTGGTGGAGAAAAGCCTCAAAGCATCCTATCAGCCCTATCGTGTGAGCATGATAAATCTGGGAGAATAGTGACCAACAATTTTCTCGAGGTTCTTGGATTCACTGATACCATTACCGCTCTTGGTGACTGCGCATGTATCACCGATCCGATTACGGGGAAGCCTTATCCCCCAACAGCTCAACATGCAATAAGACAGGGAAAGGTTGCAGCAATTAATTTAATCTCTACAATTAAGGGTGAAGAAAATCGTAAGAAGGCAATTGATTACAAGACAAGAGGTGTTATGGCATTGATAGGTAGGAGAAATGGTGTTGGTATTTTACTTGGATATAAGGTTCATGGATTTACTGCATGGTGGGTCTGGCGCTCATACTATCTGCTGAACCTTCCCACTGTAGAGAAGAAATTACGGGTAATGGTTGACTGGTTTATAGACCTGTTCTTCAAACGAGATGTAACCAGGCTTAAAACACCTTCCGAAGAGGGCCATTAGATAAAATGCTTGTATTCGATAATTAATTAATAATTGAAGCTCAGAATAAGTATCTTTCATTGTTACTATTAGATAAGAAAAAATAATAACGAGGTTGGACGGGAACCTGGGATGGATCTCAGGAAACCTGCCTCCTCGTTTATCTCGGCATAGTTAGTATTCTAACTTATCTCCTTAACCGAGATCCTATTCCGGGGTTTAGCCGTCGCTACTTGCATCTTCATTTTGATCCTCGCGCTACCCGCCAGTGTCGCCACCGTCACCAGTGTCGCCACCGTCACCAGTAGAACCACTCCCGCCGGTAGTTGTGGTGCCAGAAGCACCTCCAGTATTGTATAGTGGCGCAAAACAGTCCCTAATTTCTTGTTCAGTAGGAGTAGAGTCACCGCTGCCTTCTAATGCGCTTGATATATCCTCTCCGG
>JAATVT010000173.1 GCA_014523685.1 Nitrososphaerales archaeon TH5893 | reverse complement strand
ACAAGACTATGTAAGAAATATTTCAGCTACGGTCTATTGCTAAATTGCTTGAAACACACCTTTTTTGGCATTTCACAGTAAAAGTCCGCCAATAATTTTGAGGGCTAGAGGTCCTGATGTGACACCAGCATTCTGTGTAGGTCGAACTATTCGGTTACCTACAATTTCTGTGAAAATAATGGCATAGTAATAAATACAAGGATTTGTGCTAATAATTTTAGGTCTGATTTATTTTGATGTTAACAAAAATTATGAGATTATTTTTGGCAGTTAGATTGAGTACAGGGCATTTCAATATCAGATAATGCTTATATCCCGATATTGCGGGATTGAATATAATATTGAACATATTAGGAGATAATAGATATAAATCTGCATTTACCGCAGCAGCAGTGCTTACGCTGAGTTTAGTCGTAATCTTAGGGACCATGAACACTAATTATAATAGCAAAATGCAGCTATCAAATGCGCAACAAGTGGGGAGTGAAATTGGGACCAATCCCACCCAGCTTACGTTACCTGAATTATTTAGAAAGGTCGAAGGTTCTGTAGTACAAGTATCCACCTCCACAGACGGAGATAATGCAAATGGTAAATCCGGTTTGGGTTCTGGATTTATATATGATAGGGATGGACATATTGTAACTAACTACCACGTGGTGGCATCGGCCATAGGTGATACTAACAGACTCGTATCAATAAACGGTGATTCTGAAATTACCGTTACATTTCTTGATGGTAGCGCCTATAATGCAAGGGTAGTTGGCAGCGACCAATTTTCTGATCTTGCAGTACTTAAATTAGAAGGAGATCACATTCCTTATGATAAACTTGTCCCATTATCAATTGGAGATTCCATACCTTTAAGAGTGGGAGAACAAGTCGTTGCCATTGGTAACCCTTATGGATTATCAGGCTCTATGACAGAGGGTATCATTAGTGGACTAGGTAGAATGATCCCGTCGATGCCAGAAAGTCCAACTATTCCCGATGATATGGCTCCGACAGTCCAATCTCCCTCCACATATTCTATTCCTGATATAATCCAAACCGATGCTCCTATTAACCCAGGGAATTCTGGAGGACCGCTATTAAATACAAGAGGCGAAGTTATAGCCATTAATACTGCCATATTTTCAACAACAGGAGCGTCCGCAGGAGTAGGCTTTGCTATTCCCTCCTCTACGATAAAGAAAGTGGTACCTTCCTTATTAGCTACAGGAACCTATCAACATCCATACATAGGTATCGTGGGGACAGCTATTACACCCGAAATTGCAGATGTATTAGGATTGAAGGAAGCTAAGGGATTTTTGGTAACGGAGGTCGCCGATAAGAGTCCTGCTCATGAGGCAGGAATACGGGGCGGCGGAGATAATCTAATAAGAACTCTAGGGGGAATTGAAATCAACAGAGAAGGAGACGTAATATTAAAGGTGGACGACAAGAGTGTAAGAAAGATTGATGATATTCTTACCTATCTAGAAAGGGAGAAGAATGTCGGAGATACCATACAGTTCACAATATTGAGAAATGGTGGGACAGAAAATATTGAATTAACTCTTGGACCAAGGCCAGTTCAACCGCAATTATCAGAATTCCGATCATAATGACTATGAATATTGCGTAATGTGGATGCGCAAATTCATATCTCAGTGTCTATAACACTTTTCCTGTCATTTTTGTAATTAACTAGCTGCATTTTTCATTTGATAACTTAGTATAGAAAAATCTTCTGATAATGGTCGCACCATCAATATTTCCAACATATTATGCATCATCTTTTAGCTTTTTGATTCGAATCTGAAATATTGTATGGTGACCCTTGCGCGTGAAACCTGTGCAGAAAAAGTGCTAATCCACGAGGGATTGATTGACACTTATCTAAACTAATTCTAGACTTCTTTTTCAAGCTACTCCCTGTAAGACAGGACAAAAGCAGACGAATACCAAACAATCACCAAACAAACGAAAACAAACGAAAGAAAAGCTGGTTTCGGTTTCAGTCAATGATGGAAAACCTTTGACATTAGTGACTCATAACCTGAGACCGAAGTTGTATTATTAGAATCGATTATCTTTGCCGCCTTGACAAGAACCTATTTTGGGTCGCATCCACGGAGAATGGTATCTTCTGGTGTTTAATCCCATTTGTTACCAATGGTTATATAGTCATAGTGCGTATATAGTACATGGCAACTAGAAAAGACGCAAAAGAAGAACTAACAACAACTCAACGAGAGCAACAACAAGCAGTCAACAAAGCATTGGACGAGACAAAGGACGTTATCAATGTCTCAACTAGAGAATCAGCAAGAGAAATTCCTCAATATACACAAAGATTAGGTGATATACAAGAACAAACCATTAAAACTACAAGAGAAATTGCTGATAATTGCATAGAATCACAAAAAGAGATAATTAGCATTTATCAATCGGTATGGACTCCATTCGTAGAAAATGCAAATAGCAGATTCGTGGATTATTTGTGGGTATCTCCAAAAGGATTAGCTGAGACATATGGAACAGTAGTTAGCAGTTTTGCAGACAATGTAATTACAGCTACCAGACTAGCAAATAATGCAGTCGCTGCAAATATGGAGCTATTTAGTACAGCATTGCAACAGACAAAAGATAACTCAAAAGAGTTTTCCAGACTAGGAGTAAATGCAGCTAAGGTGTTTCATGAAGCTTCGAATGATGTGGTTACTATTGGGTTCTCTGCAGCAAAAACAGTACCATCATCAAGACCAACAAGATAAGTTAGTAAATAAAAACGGAGAATAAATCCGTACACACCATTTTTTTATTGGTGGATGATCTTAAGTATATTTTTCCAAATACAGATTATTTAGAATGCATCGCATAAAAACATACTAAAACATAACATCATCATTATTGCGGGCAAAACTGTTTGATTTTTGATATTCAATTTTGTCCTCTAATCTGCTAGTTAATGTTACTAAAGGTGATAAGACGATAACTTATGAGTTTGCTTTATCATGTCTGACAGTTTGGCATAGTGGTCACGATGCTTACATTCTTTCGGTTGTTCGGAAAGTTCAACAGCACGTCTAAGATCATATTGGTCTTCACCATTTTCATAAACGAACTGATGTGTCGGATCTTTACCAAATTTGTAATAATATGAATAGTCCTTGTCTTTACCCTTTCCTATAATCTTGGAATAGCGTTCCTGTTTGTAATGATCTGCATTATTTATCCTTTCGAATATTATCGAAAACATTAACTCATGTCGTTTCTCTAGATTCTTCTTAGGGATTGCACCCACTTGTTTCAATTCAAAAAAGTCAGGTTGTGGCCTTATTCCATAAAAGAAGCAAAATGCTATAAAATCAAGATATGCTATTCTGTTGGTTGTAGTTGGATAAGCCTTAGGATTTAACGAATTATAATACGACTTATAACGGGATTTCTCTGTAGTTACTTTTACTATATGCTGTCTGTACAACTCTTCAAATAACATTTTTTCTTCTTCTCTATATTCTTGGTTCCATCTTACATTTTTACAATGAGGACAGTAGAAAGGAATTCTATCCTGTCTGTCATTCTTGTTATCCCATCCACCTAGCCATTTATAATCACATTTCTTACATGTGTATACGTTGACCGTCGTCTTATCGATCATGCTGTTACTTTTAGTCACACTGAAGCGATATAAGTACCCTTTGTGACTAAAGGTAACGACTATGGGTTTTGTGCGAAACCCTTCATTAATTCTTACTCATTCTCTAGACAGCAAGGATTATTTTCTTATAATTTAATTGCTTTTCCGCAGCGTTAACCACCCTAATTAATCTTATCCAGTTTGTTAAGAATTCTTGGTCGTCTAAGAAGGTATCTATATTTTTGACCTTATAATGATTCTCCGCTACAAATCTAACCATGCATCTATCGTGCCACTTTCTTACCTAAGCCTGTTAGTTCCGGGTCAAGTTCCTTAGTGACTTCATCGACCGTAAATTTCTCAATATGTTTAAGCCGATATTTTTCACAGATTCGCAGCATATAACTTTCAATCAAAACATCGTTAGACATTGCGCTAACTATGAACGTTTAATGTTAACCATTTAAGGTTCATGTTTGTCTGCTTGTCAAATCTTTAAATTTTAAGGTCGAGACTGATTATTGAAAAAGGAGAGTTCTCAGTCAAACTAATTAACAACTGACCCAATATTATAAACATTGTGGAATGGATGAAACAACCCAGTCAGAAGTAGAAAAGATATTACGGAAATATGAGGATAACGTAAAGGAACAAGCAAGGAAGTGGGAAGAGACTAAACAGAACGCGGAAAATTTTCGAGAGGGATATAATCTGGTAAAGGAAGAAGTGATCAGACCAACAATGGAAGAAGTAGGATCATATATTAAAAAATTGGGTCATAATT
>JAATVT010000172.1 GCA_014523685.1 Nitrososphaerales archaeon TH5893 | reverse complement strand
TTGCCTTGAGCGATCATAATAGTTACAGTTCCAGTAATTCCTTCAACTTTTCTTATATGTTCAGAAACAAGTTCTTTGAGTTCTTCTTCACTATCTAGTTCAACTTTTGCAATTATATCGTACATTCCTTGTACCCTATATACATCAACAACCTCGGGCATGTTCCTCAGCTTCATCATTACATCATCCCCAAATGAAAATTCAATATTTACTAGTAAAAATGCAGAAGTCACTTGCGGGAATATCATGATACCTACATATATATCAAGACTTTCCAGTCTATAATTATGCGGCATCATAGGAAGTGAACATTCATGTATGTTGGTTGCTTGACCATGACTGGAAAAGGGAGTTAGATTGGTCTTGGTTAATTCCTGACAGAAGTTTCTTAATATTTCTAAGTTCTACATCAAGATTTTAATTGCCTCTAGGAGAATTTCCGTAACCCTACGGATATATGACAGATAGCATATCTCTTTTCTTCTTAGGGACTTTCTTATCCTCACCTATTTAATATTTAGATAGCTCCTTGTACTTTATGATGCTATTGATTCGATAATCAGAACTTCGATTATGTCGGATATCAGATGGATGAATTCTGTCTTAGTCTCTGCGTGATTAGTAAATTACGATGCCCCTATTTGGGTCATTCAAGATTTCCTAGCACAGATATTAGGTAAAAAGCGAGAGCCATCTCGCTTCCAAGAGATAGTTCAGCCGTACTAATTCTCTATCTTTGAGTGTTACGTCTAATAAATTCTCTTAGAGCAACTGCATCTTCTCTATAAGCCTTGATTGTTTCTTTTCTCCCATCTGGACATACTACAGTCACAATTACTATATTTATTTCTGCATCGGAGGCCAGAACTGGTGGCTGTATATTTTCTATTTTACAATCTGCATCAAGCAGTTTCTTGAGACTAGAAATCACGCCAATTTCAGATGCCATTCTTATTTTTTAGCTTAGCTATTATGTTATACTTTCGATATCAGAAATATGAGGAAGGTTTGGTCTGTTCTAAGAAGATGAAACCAAAATCCCATGAAGAGAGGGATATGCCCTGCTATTAGGTAACGATAGCCAAATGAGCCACGCTACTTTGTGACTGTGTTCACAAATCGCACTAAGTCTTCGATTTGAATCGGTTTTCTAATAAATCCCTTTATTTCTTCAAGAGGAAAAAACTCTTGTTTGAACTTTTCATAATATGTTTCGAATGCCGTAATAAAACATACCCTGACTCTTGAATCTAGCTCTTTTATCTTGCGATACAGTTCAAATCCAGTCATATTTGGCATCCTAATATCTATAACTAATAAGTCATAGATGTCAGGCTTGTAGCTGGATAATGCTGCCAAAGGGTCATTAAAGGAGTGTACATCATAACCACTTAGTTCTAACCCCTTTCTCAAAGTTAATGTAATATCAGGTTCATCGTCTACAATTAGTATCTTTTTGGTAGCCAAACCTTCAAAATGTGTTGTTATTCTACTATTTCTCCTTTTTGATTTTCGTTAGATGAACTTTTTACGAACTCAGATAGGACAAGAGCTTCATCCCCAAAAACTGTCACCAAGCACTCTTCATGGCGATTCTGTTGTAAGAGGTCTATCATTATCGAAAGCACGCCATCGCTTGTGGGAGGGTAACTAATGCGCCTAATCGTATATCCCTCGCTGAAAAGCTTCTTCAATTGTTCTACTGATCCATATCCTGATCCAGAAGAATCCTGCTGCATTTTTCAGCTAGCCCTAATTGCTTACCGGTGACTTATTTGTTTTTCATTTATAGGATAGGTTTTCCTCTATAGGCAACGACCAATCTAGATCCAATCTTGACAAAGCCGATCTTTCCCGATCCAGCAGATTATATTAGACTAAAATAGACGATATTTTTATCCTCATGCTATTCTTTTCCATGTTTGTCAAGTCTAAATTGGTATCCCTAGATTGAAGTGAAAGCAAGTGGTAAGGAAATAAAAGAATCGGATTTCAATTATTTAGCGTTATTAACTATAAGGCAATCCTGGTGTGATTTCCTGTAACGTGGATATTATTTCGTTTAAATTCATTCCAGAAGTAGTCCATACTAACAATGTTTGCTGATCACCTGCACGTATATCGTTAAAGTTATGTGTGCTATCTATAGCGAAGCCCTTACTTTTCAAATCCTGAACATACGTGTCTATATCCTCAGTCGGTACCATTAAAACTCCAGCAGTATCGCCACTACCCAGAGTGCTAGTAGAATTAGAACTTGAGGCTGCGAGTGTGTTCTCATTAAGGTCTTGTTGGTCGACGACTTCTATTGTTCCATTCATCACAAAGTGAGTATCTTCGTTATTTACATCAGTTTCATAATAGTTGAATGTGCCTGTGTCATTCAACACAATTGGATTTGAGGCTTCGTTAAATGCAAAATCATCGCTATCAAATATTATATTCTCTGGATTTACTTCATTCGTAAGAGTTATTTTATGATCATGATCAGCGTCGCCATTAAACCATGTAACCAATGTACCGGGACTGACTATCGCTTTTTCGGGGACATAGATTTGATTAATCAACCTCTGGTCGTAACTAGCATCACCTGGGTATTGTGATTCATGTGCCTCATTAGGAAGTAGGATAACGAGATGTTCTATGTTTGGAGGAAGAGTCAACGACTTGCTCTGAAACATGGATTCAGCCGTTGTTGCAAAGGCTGTGGGTAGAGTGGTTATTATACTTGAGGGTGACATCAGAAGCATGCAAACGATAGCAACAGAAATACTGCATAATAAAGAGATCAGATTGTATCTTAGATTTCCTTTAATCATTAGTCCTTACGGTTTATTTATTTTCACTATTAAAAGTGCTTGGGTCATTCTATGTTCAGAGAACAAGTCAATCGTATATGAGGAAAAATCAGATGTATGTAAACTGAATGAGACCCAACAGTTCCTATTTGCACAACCAGGATGTATTGAACCTAACTCAGAAGGCCAATGCTACGTGGGTATGCCAGGTGAAAAGTTGGGAACACCAATGGAGGAAGCACGAAGCCAAAATCAAGATAATGATAATAATGATACTGACATATCCGAAGTAGAGGAAACAGAAGAAAATTGGTTCAATTAACTCTTCTAATTTTTGCTTCAATTGCTGTTATCTTTACCACCACGCAAACAGCGGCAGCGTCTACAACAATAGCAGATCTTAATAGTATGCAAGTGACTCCTACTCCTACTCCTACTCCTACCCCTCCATTTCCTTTTTCTACTCCCTCTCCTACTCCGACAATCCCAACAACTTTACAACCAGACATCAACACTTTGTTCAAGACCTTAATGACTCAAGAACTGTCTTCAGTCGATAGTGTATTTTTAGTCTCAGTGTTGGAAAAGATTCTCGAAAACCTGGAAAAGAACCTATAATCAAAATTTTTTAGTCATAGAGGAGTCAAATACGGACTCGATTTGTTAGCAAACCCTTATCCTGGTATGTTTTTGTTACCCTTTGGAAACTTATCACATACATCTATCCTCCATAACAATTTGTTATAATACACGCCA
>JAATVT010000023.1 GCA_014523685.1 Nitrososphaerales archaeon TH5893 | reverse complement strand
GGCATTGCGTTATAAGCCGGAGTCGGTTCAAGCAAAATGAAATTTTAAACGGTTCAGAACAATTGATTGCGTTATGAAAATAGTTTGGCCAATTGAATTAAATCAAAAATTATTAATCAAATATTGAAATAATACGGGAAACAGTTCAGCGAAATTTCGGCCACTTGGTGTTACAATAATTGCAATACTGGCAATCATAGTTGGCATAGCTAACATCGTATTCGGAATTGGACCTCTGGCTTTTGCTGCATTCTTTCCTGAATTCGGCGCCATACTAATCGCAACAGGCTCGATTCTTATCGCCATAGGAATAGGATATCTTGTGGTAAGCTATGGTCTGATGAAAGGCAAGGGATGGGCTTGGTCTATTACTTTAATTCTATCTTACATCAGTATAGTAGTAGGAATTGTTTCATTAGTAGGGGGTAATATTCTTTCCATAATACCCATAATTATCAGTGGAGTAATAATCTGGTATCTCTATAAACAGGAGATAAAGAGATTTTTTGGCAAATTAGCAGATGCAAAAATCTAGCTTTGAACGTACGGGGTTGGAATAAGACCTAATTTTAGTTTACCAATGTACTTTTCAACCTTTTACTACCCGTTACGTGACAACGAAACGTCATCCTGAGACATTTGAGCATACTGCTCTCTGGTCTTCGACCAACGTAATGTCCGAATCTATTTACAGAATTTTCATATTTTTTGGATAAATATGATACTAACATATAATGCGCATGAATCGACTCAGAGCTAAGTGCGAAAGATGCGAAACGATAAATACGATAACACTGGAAAATGGGGAAATTAAAAAACAAGACTAGTCATAATCCTTTTAGGCATAACAGCTGGTCCATAATTTTGACCCGCCAAAAGATGAACCCGAAGGAGAAGAAAAATTAATTAACTCTCTTTCAAATAATATCCTTAACTTTGTCCGATTGCAAGTAAGTAAATGAGTAAATACGTTTTGTCACTTGGATTATATGTGTGTAAAGTGGTATTGTTATTGCATTTTTGACACAGAATAATAGTTTTCCTATGAGAGAATGGCATTTTGAACATATGCAAAAAACAATTGTAAAGTTCGTCACAGAATTATCGGAGAACGCTTCATCATGGCAGAGAAAGCAATACAAGAAATATAACAACATTGCGAACGTTTGCAGAAATATTGATTACGACATTAAGCATGGTGTTACAAACGACGAAGTGCTTTCATTTGTAGAGAAGGTTAGAAATGATTCAGCTTATTCAGACCTTCAAGATAACAATGTCTCGATGGAGAGATTAGATGAGGTAAAGAGATATGTTCTCGGTAGCAGAAATAAGAGAAATAAATAAAGGTGACGCCTCCCTCGTAAGTTTAGTCGGTTACCCTATGCCATATATTAATGTGTGATATTTCACTTAATACCTCCCAGCTTAATTGATTCGGTAGTTCCAACTCCAATGATGTTGGAGTCCTTACCATCTAACGTATCCTTAGTACTTTCGATATTGCATATATCTGTAACTCGGAAGACCTTTGCTCTTACGGTTACAGGTCTGCTACACGCTATCCATATACACACTTGGCTAGTATCTACCCTACGAAGTATTGGCCCGGCAAGTAGAATAGAAAGTTGTGACAATCTTCCCAATTCGGTTGGATTTCCAGATTGTGGAAGATTTCCCTCCGTCACATGATCCGATAATATTAAAATCGTATTTAAGTTGAACTTCTGGAGATAATTACGGTATTCCATTGAGAACTGAACGACATACGTTTGGATCAGGGATCTAGCAGACAAAAATTGTCAAAATCTATCTATAGTAAATTTTTGCTACCATGTCTGTCACTCATTGGCTTACATTTCTGTATGGTTGGATCGGTTTTAAGGTAGTGTATAATTTTACAAAATGGTAAATTTTCTTTATTCAATAACATATTGAGTGGGTCATAGGTGAGATAAAGCTGGCATATAGCAGGGTTAACTATTTAGAAAGATAAAAAAAACACATGATTGTTTAGGCAAATTTAGTAGGAGACCAATAAATTTTGTCATATGGTTATAAGTGGCAAGTCGCTGCAAATTCATTGCTACTTGACTCACAAATTCAAACGAACCGGCCCTAGTGATAAGGAAGAGGGGAATGAACGAAATAAATTAATTTCCATTAATGAAAGGGATTTCAAAGAAAGCATTGTCGATGATTGGCTAATTGAACATTTTAAAAACAAGCTTAAAAAAGCTGCGACTATCGTAGGTACTCAAAATAGACCGCTGGCATTATACTCTGGCATAATAGAGGAGAATGAAGATTCTGCAACGGAAGAAATTGTACTTCACAATCAAAAACATATTACCGTGCAGATATTCACACGTGGAGGGTTTCTTCCGACCAGCTTTGATGCGCAATATGTATTTACTATTGATAAATTCATTTCCTGGATAGTAAAAGAAAGAAAAAATCGTGAGATGATGCTGCAGTGTCTTGCTGCGTTAGATGATAGTCTTTAGAATCTGATCAATAGATACATTAAATTTTTTCATTTCGTACTATCATATTATATCAAGAAAATTTCGTCAATTGATGCATGTGAATTTAATATCTAAGGAAGAACAGACTCAGCATATTTATCAAAACAGAGAACATGCCAGGTATTAGTATGATCTCAGTATAAGGAACAGTCTTGGTTTCGATTCATTCTATTATTACTTACGAAAAGCTGCTTGCTATCATGCTTGGAACGCTTTGCATAATTGATTATTGTACCATAATGGTTAAGGTCAGACCAACATCATTCTGAAACTAATCAATGATAAAAATTTAAGTATTTCACTAATCTCTCAAAAATTATTCTTCTAGAATAATGGTTAATGAATTATGTTGGTATGGAAAGCATGATAGAGTTGCTCACACTCGGGCTAATTCATCTCTACTCGATATACAATATTCGAATAAATTTATACTGTGCAAGGGTGGTAGGAAATATGATATAGAGTGATAGAACCTGATGATGCTGTCACAGTACTAAAAACTATTGCAAATCATTTGGTTGACGTTTCCCGGAATAAACAGAATTTTAATCGGCTCCCAGACATATTCTGGGGATATTTTGCTAGAGGACATGATAACAAAGACCGAAAGTTCGGAGTGATATTTACATATTCAGAAAGAGAGAAAGATATAGATGAGTTAATAAAGATGTATGAACAATGGGCTAAAAATCAGGAATCAGAGAATAAGAATGAATAGTATCTGAATTAGAAATATTCTTACCTAGTCAAATTGCGTCTGACCAGACTACCAAAGACCAGGATTGGTCCACTCGACTAAATTTAAGGCGTAATTTCAAGACTCAAGTTACATTGAACTCAACTACCAAATTAGGTTTTAACATAGTTGTCCCCTCAGTATGCTGTACTCTCCTGATACCCGCTGATCCTAGTACAAAGCCTTCGCGTATTCTTACTTCCAGATCCTTCCTGAAATGGTCTGTGGGGTGCTGTTTCTTTTCATAATTAGTACTAGTGTGACAGATACCAACGAAAGTAATGCAGTGATAAGAAATATCAAATAGTAGGATTGGGGGGAGGGAAATGTCCCAATATTCCCACTAGTTCCAATGACTGAAATTTGATTCATTTGCATGATTATTCCCGCAAT
>JAATVT010000171.1 GCA_014523685.1 Nitrososphaerales archaeon TH5893 | reverse complement strand
ATTGCGAATACTGAGGCTGAGCTTTTGCTACTTCATCTACTACCCTAGTAATGCTTTGATTTATTGTCTCGTATAGTCCATATGCCGAACGTGTTTTTGTTGATGTCGAATTGTTCTCTTTAGACATGGTATGTATTATATTCTATAAATATATAAACTTTGGTGATAAAAGGTATCTATTACCATATTAAGGCATGGAATCATGGGAGTCGGAAGGCAATACTGTCCTCTGGCAATTAAAAGATTAACTCTCGGAAGAGAACTTCCTGGTAAGCTACCCCACTCTCAATATGGACCGATGCATTGGTAGTGATGGCTGTAGATTAGAGGTAAAAGTATATGAAACAAGAAGAGTATTGGTGGAAGATAACCAATACTAGCAACTCTAAACCTCTCTATTGCGGGAGAGAATTGGCTCTAATTGACATGTAATAAGGGCTTTTTTCATTTGTTATTTTGATATATGATCTGAGATGTTATCGCCCATATGATATTCCTACGGTCACACATGGCCGAGAAACTATCTGCTAGTTTGCTGCTCTTTGATAGTAATCACATCAGAAATTGAAAATTCGTGTTCGGTAATTGCCTTTTTGCTATCAATGTTGTATAATTCTGCTGACTCTGCAAGTATCTTTTCAAAAGCTATATTATCTACTTCTATACTAGTTGGAGGATTAAAGCCATGTTCTTTGAAATAGTTTGCCAATGCAATTATTCCATCAATCAATACGCTTTTGTTTATAATGTTCTCTGACATGCAGTTCCTTATCTTGGGATACATCATTACTAGATAATAACACTTTCAACGACAAATGCACTACATCTCTTTTCAAATGTAAGAATGATCTGTGAATTCCTGTTTCCAAAAGTAACATGATATTTTCGATACTACTCCTTCAGCATATTTTTTGTAGCACTGGAATCATATTTACAATTTTAGAGATAATTGGAAGTAAGAGATAGAGAACAAAGTTCATCACCACGAATGTTCGATCCTGCTAATATTCGAAGAATTTGCATCACTTCTTCTGGCTTTAGTATCCAATAGCAATCTAAACATCCCCAGCTATCAAAGCTTTGAATACAAATCAAAGATTAAATTCTTCTAATTTTGGGCTGCTTTCTAAAAATACATAGAGCCAGAAGCATTCGATTTTGAATCGACCTAACTACAGGAGTAGGATGGAAAGGGTGATAAATTCCTCGACGATAAGAATAAACATATTATTTGATGTCATTTATACTGTTTCCTACATAAGGTGTAAGATATTTTCGTGATAAATCTGGAATTAGTGATCTTTGAACTAACGGGAAGAAGCTATATGATTTAATAAGTGTTGATCAGAAGGCTAATTGGTTAACCCTCAAGTGATTGCACTATATTTCTATTGCAGGTTCTGGGGTGTAATATGTTAAAATTTACTTTTCCAACACGAGATCGGCTTGATAATATGACTAGGGAGGAGAGACTGAATATGTTCAGACAGTATTTTGCTACTAGTCGTTATAACCGATTGTGTATTCAACAGTGCTTGGTTAGATCGGCTTTCGATGATTCTCTTTATCGAAAAATTGAAGAATTTGAGACCCAGCACAATAAGGACTTCTCCCTTACTTTAGACCTATTAAGCAAATACAATTACAAGGATGAATTTCTATTTGCTGTCAAAGAAGAATATGAAGCACTTCAAAAAATAATCGAAGCATATGACATAAGGTTTAAAATGCGAGAGTATTAGCTTCAGTATTTGAAGTCTGAATCTAATGGTAATTCATAGTGTTGAAGCTTTAAGATCAATACTAGCACGCTTACCAAAATGAATCACTTATCCTTAAGACATTATGAATTCGACAAGCATAAGAAATTGATCGAGATCAATACAGTTGTGCTATAACATTTGTTTTTTTAATACCCTCTCCATGTTCGGACCAGATCAATTTATCGTCAATGAAAACTCTTTTCTTGCAGCTAGGCTTTATCCAAACCTGTTTTCTATAATAGGTTTGATGATTTTTTACTATTAAATAATGTTGAAATACATACATATATTTGCCTTGCTTATGCAATAACCAGCGAGGTACAATCAATTGTCCACTAAACAATCTTCCATCGATAAGCCAATGATTTTGATAAATAAGCCTTGGATAGGTGAAGACGAAAAGCGAGAGATAATTAATGCCCTGGACGATAACGCTCTTACTTCTGCCGCAAAAAACGGTGGAAAGAGAGTACGAGAGTTAGAGTCTCTCTTGCAGGATTACTTGAATGTCAAGAACGTTGTAGCAATCAATTCTGGAACATCTGCTTTACTTGCTGCGTTGCTCGCAGCAGATGTAAGAACTGGAGATGAAGTCCTATTGCCGTCGTTTACCTTTGTAGCCACTGCAAATTCGGTTATTGCAGCCGGCGCAAAACCAATATTTGTAGATGTTAACAAGCATGACTATACAATTGATGTATCCGATCTGAAGGCAAAAATCACAAAGAAAACAAGGGCAATTGTTCCGGTTCACTTGTACGGACATCCTTCAGATATGGACGAGATTGCCGAGGTGGCCAAGAGACAATCAATTAGTATTATTGAGGATGCATGCCAATCACTCGGGTCAACGTACCATAATAAACAAACAGGAACTTTTGGTATTATGGGTTGCTTTAGCTTTTATGCTAGCAAAGTCCTGACCTCCGGAGAAGGGGGGGCGGTGGTGACTAACGATGATAGCATTGCCGAGAAACTAAAAATGGTCAGAAATCACGGAATGGTGGAGGGGTATGACACCCGTATATTAGGCCTAAACTTAAGATTACCAGAATTAAGTGCTGCAATAGCCAAAACTCAAATGGTTAGGCTCAGAGAGATGCTAGAATTAAGAAGACGAAACGCAGAGATGCTAACTAGGCTGATTTCTGATGTTGCGAATGATAATAGAATAATACTACCGAGAGAGAGTCAAAGTAAGAGATTCAATTGGTATCTTTATACTATCGCCTTTACAAAGGATAACCTTCGTGATAACATCCAAAAGAAGATGGCGCTAAATGATAAGATCGGAGCCACAGTATATTATGATCCACCAGTTCATAGGACTCCTTATTATGAAAGAATTATGGGATCCGGAACGAGTTCCCAACGATCCTCTGTCATGGGGCTACCAAATACGGACTGGGCGAGCAAGCATGTCTTGTCGTTACCGATACACCCGTTGGTTACACCGGAGGGGCTCGAACGCGTTGCCAATAGTCTTAAAGGCGCAATTTAATTCCACTTTTTTAATCTTAATCGTTTCTAAAATTGTATGTAGACATATTTCAGTACGATTTACAACAGCTAACCCAAGTTGAGATGAGCTTAAGGTGAGATTAATTATTTACACTGGCAAGGGCGGCACAGGCAAAACAGTAACGTCCTGTTCCACAGCCATCAAATTAGCAGAGTATGGCCATAAGACTCTGGTCATTTCCTCAGATCCGGCACATACTTTGAGTGACGCATTAATGATGCCTAACATTGGTTACCAAGTACAGGAAATTCTTCCCAAATTGGATGTCTTGCAGATAGACCCTGTAACCGAAATGAGAAATCAGTTCGATACGACGTTGTCATACATGGCATCTATCTTTTCAGCTAAAGGGATAGATGAGACACTCGCCTATGAAATTGCTATGCTACCTGGGATGACTCAGTTGTTCTCCCTGTTAAAAGTAGAGGAGCTAGTCAAACAAAAAAGTTTTGATGTTATAGTCATTGATATGCCAGCCTCTGGTGAAGCGCTACGATATTTATATTTTCCCAAGTTAGTAGGAAGCATTGGAAGAAAAATGGCAGGGCTCTTGGGAATGTTTGGCGGGGTAGCAAGGATGTTTCAAGCCTTGTCAAAAAATCCAATTCCTTCGAAAGGCAATATTCAAATCGAAGCCGACTTACTAAATAGGATCCAATATTTGTCTGAAATCATTCAGAATAGCAATATGACGAGCATCAGATTAGTTGCTAATCCGGATACGTTTAGTATAGAAAATGCAAAAAGAGCTTTAATGTCTGCTAGCCTCTTTGGTATCAATGTAGACTTGGCTATCATAAACAAAATCATGCCACATCAAACTACTGATCAGTATTATGCAAATTGGGCTGAATTTCAAGAAGGGAAGGTAGAGGAAGCAAGGGCAAATTTTTACCCCCTTTCATTGAAGGAAATTCGTCTTCACGACACTGAATTGAGAGGACTGGGGATGTTAAGGAAGAATGGCGAACTACTTTTTGGAAATGAAGATCCTGCACGAATATACTACCGGGGCAAAGCTTTCAACTTTTCAACAGAAGAGAATTCATTGCGAATGACAGTAAAGGTACCATTTACAGAAAAAGATGATTTTGATTTGGAACGTCATGGCGATCAACTTACAATAAAAGTAAAAAATCCTGTAGGATATATAGTTAATATCGTTCCTTTGCCAAGCGCCGCATTAACTATGAAATTGGTAAAAGCAAAGCTTAATGGTGATGAATTGAATGTCTTGTTTGCTAAGGGAATATGAATATCTCTGTATATCGAATCGGTGCAAGAACAAAAAATATTAGAGGACTTTAAGTCTTAAAGGAAATCCAAATACTTAGAAGCGATTAACATTCCTATAGTAGACAACCCTATACAACGATGTGACCGAGTTGCTGGGTTTCAAGAGTTTTGGAAACAAATTTGATTGAGACAACCGGGTTAGAGATGTACTACATAGAGTAGTCTATCAAGATAGCTAGAGCAAAGTCAAAAGAGAAAATAGAATATCCTCGCAATTAGGAAACATGATTTTACCTGACTGGATCAAATCCTGGCCTTTAAAAAATAGATAAGATTCATAACTCGAGAGTTTCTCAATTTAACCCCCTCGTCCAGTAATTACGACACTTAAATCATTAGAGCAATCATAAACAATAATAATATCTTAGATAATTGGACGTTCCGTATAGACCACTTAGATTCAAGCACGTTCGATTCATTGAAAGTTAGAAATGAATTGTTAGGGGTGCTTTGTGCATGGTCAACTAAACCGAAATATCATATACGAGTTTCAATTGTATATAATTTACAATAATTTTATTGCATTATAAATAGTACTAATACTATATCTGGTTATCTAAATTGCGTACACCAATACTGGCCACATACAGTTTATATAATATGTAACTTGATAACTGTTAGATAACTATGCCAATTGATCCAGACTTTCCGAAAAATCACCAGGTAATAGGCAAACATAGCCTGTCCGATGGAGAACACTATCATTATGTATGGGGCCCAGGGAAACTCCAGGAGGCAGCAGAAAACGAAGAAGTAAAGGCAGCATTTTCTGCAAGAAATGAAGAGCAGGTGCCGCTTGGAGCTCACGGTACAATGGTGGCAGTCGATTGGGATTCTTGTGTTGCTGATGGTGCATGTATTGAAGCTTGTCCAGTTCAGGTATTTCAGTGGTATAGGACTGAAAAGGATGTACCTCCAGTTGAGATGGCTAATGCTACTGACGCAGGAACTGGTAGCACTGTTAAGGAAGAGCGCAAGGATTATACTGATAAGGCTGATCCAATCAGAGAGCACGATTGCATTTGGTGCATGGCTTGCGTATCAGTTTGCCCTCCACAAGCAGTCAAAGTAGATCAGTCTAACCTAGAATTCCATGAAAAGGCAGCCGGCACGTTTAACGAAGCACTCTCCAAAGGTAGCGCTCCTCCACCACACGCACATTAGCCACCTCATTTCTCCATTTTCTCCTTCAATTTTTCTTTATTTCTGACATAGGTAGATTGTTAGCTGAAGGTATTTTTGATCGTTAATTATCCTAACAACGTTATACTCCGTATCGTAGTTGCCAAGGTTGTTGCAAACTTTAGAAGATAGATGTCTTTGGTATACTCAAAATCAGAAGTACATTGACCTAAATTTGTACTGATAATTTAAGATCATATCATAATAATTGTTGTGCCGGCAGCGAAGAAGGTATTATCGTTATTTTATATTGTTATATTAAAACATAGTACCTGCTTCAGTAGATTAGGAGAAGACATTAACTCTTCTAATCCTAAGTGGCATCACTACTGCAATTTTAGTGATGGGAAAAATATATTATCCTCTTACACCATTCTCGCCACCGGGTATTCAAGTCTAAGAGTCCTAAATGTTAAATTACCCACATCGTTCATACGAAAAAATGCCAATAATTGGAGATTCCTATATGGGTATGTTTTTACCCCCAGATATTGCGGAAAGGATTGGAGATTTCATAGGTGGGAGATTAAGATTTCCAATTATAAGCAATGAAGAGATGATGGGGGTTTTTTACCTATTTGGAAAAGACTATGGAATAAGAGGACAAACTGAAATTTTGTCAGCAACAGACCTTGCAAAGAGGACAATTGAGCAATTGGGCAGAGATGTGAGATCGTTTCACAATATGCCAAACAAATTGGATTCTAATTCAGTAAGAGAGGACTATATGAGGAGGGTGCTACAGATATCGATCGAGATCAAACAAGACCGTTCAGACCGAAAACCCGAATTGAGCAAACGAATTGCTGGAGACCCTGTAATTTTAACCAGCTGCTTCGCTCAACACATTGCATTATATCAGAAAGATTATTTTTTTGAGTTTTTCCAACCATTCATGAAAAACGACCTTCCTCTTGCGCTTTCAGCCAAACTTGAAGGCAGAATGCTATTGCTCGGGTTCAACGTAAAGAATCGAAAGGCGTTACCTTATGAAAATTCACTTACTCCTTTCATACATTGGCTAGACAGGTCCATTTAGGAACTCAAAAATTTGAAGTGTAGTCAATAACTTTAATCATATTCTTAACATCAAAGACCATTACTCCCTTTGGAAGGTTAATGTTAAGAACATTTTCATCAGGAGGATTGAACTTTAGAACATGAATCAGGCTACCTTCCTTTCCCAAAAGCTTCCCTTTTCGCTTTTCCATTAGGATCTCTGAATTGAATAGTGCATCAAAAGCAAAAAAGTATGTCCCCCCCCATAGATTAATCGAGTATTCAACTCTGTAGTAGGGAATTGAAATTCTCGGGAATTTTAGGTTGCTTGAAGCATGGAGATTTTCATCTTGGTCGTACATTCTTTTATGGAAATCATCGATAAATGGGGTCCGAGAGAATACCGTTGATCTCAACGACTTCCTGAAAAATAAAGCTGCGTACTTTTCGAACTCGCTATCTGGGAGGGTAGCGGGACCATATCTGGCATCATCATGCAAATTAATTTTCCTGTTAACAAGAAACCTTTCAGAACTTTCTATCATCCTGCGGATATTTTCTACAAATTGTTGTTCGTTACATTCATACAAAGGCATTAATTTTTCACTCCTTCTATGATGCTTGAGATAGTATATTTGGATCCACATATAGTGATTATGGGATCCTTGGGATAAGCATCTCCAATTTCTTCAGAAACGCTTATTGTCTCTTCTTTGTTGACATATAGCATTTTTTTCCAAAACTTGCCATCTGCGACTATTGTGCTAGAACCGACACATTGAAATCCAATCTCCGAAAGATTAGCTTCAACTTTTTCAATCGGAACATATACAGAAATTGATTTCAAATGCTGATTATGTCGCATTAGCTATAATTATATCTAATAATATATTTATTTATTTATCCTGGCTAATATGACTAAAATGATTTCTATAATGATTAGTTTCATTATTGAAGTGAGCCAATTTTGGACCTGTACGATGTCCAAACTAACGGCGTAAATCCAATAGAAACTGTTGTGGTCAGTTGTACACGGAGAAGGATTATCGATACCGTTATTCTGTTATTCATACTATTCGATGCAGTCTTGAAAATTGATGGATGAACCAATAAATCTAGTAACAATTATCTAATAGTAACCGAACTCATTAAGACTGAGATTAATTCTGTATGTCAGACGTTAAACTGTATTGGTCACAGGATAATCAGAACGAAAGCCTATTCGTTAACAAGGAAATAACGATATCACCAGACGATGCCCTAAAATGTTCGAACATACTTTTTCATTCAGACAATCTGATTGCAATGAAATATCTGATTAGTATGGGTTTTGCGAGGAAAATTGACTTAATTTACATCGATCCCCCTTTTTACAGCAACGAGATTTACTTCCAGAGAATGAAAAATTCTAATCATGTTGCGTTTTCTGATATTTGGAAAGGAAAGATCAGCCAGTATCTGGATATGATGTATCCTCGGCTTTGCGCCATGCAACATTTGTTATCTGAGACCGGATCCATTTTTATTCATTTAGATTGGCATGTTGTCCATTATGTAAAGGTAATTATGGATGAAATATTCAAACCAGAAAATTTTCGTAATGAAATTGTAGTGAAGAGAGGGCGAAGGAAGAATTTGCTTTATCAGTTCAATTCTATCGATAGAATGCACAACTCAAATGATTCAATTCTTTGGTACTCTAAGGCTCCCGATACAAGATATCCTCCTCCTCTTGTTGAACACGTATCTGAGTCAAAGTGGATGGGGTTTTGGAGCAATGTTGACCGACCTACAATGAGGTATGAAATATTCCGTTATACACCTGAAAGAGGACAATGGAAATGGTCCAAGGCAAGAGCATCTAAGGCAATAAGAAACTACGACGTTTACAAACGAAAACTCTACCCTCTCTCTTTGGAACAGTACTGGGAGAAGACAGGGAAAAAAAAGGAATTTATTCGTAAGAGGGATGGAGTAAAATATCCAGAATACTGGATTCCTAAAAAGACTCATAAAATACTTGATAATATTTGGACAGATATTGAATCCTATGACTATTCAACTGGTTATGGTACAGAAAAACATATGGCGCTGTTGGAAAGGATAATTGAAAAATTTTCTAAGCCAGGTAATCTTATTGCAGATTTCTTTTGTGGCTCCGGCACGACACTAACGGTCGCGAGCAAATTGCGAAGACAATGGATTGGATGTGATTCATCCTCCATGGCGATAAACGTCACACGAAAAAGGATTAAAGACTACGATTTTAGAATGCTTATGCCATAGCATCTTGCAAAACTGTTGGAGTCTAGATATAAAATGCACCTAGTTTCAATAGTTTTTCGTAAATATGGTAAATGTCTTTAGTGTTCTGTAGGTTTCTCTAGTATTCCATAACGTACATTAAAGAGATTAGATACTACAAGAACTGTGAGCCATCAAACTAAATCAGACTATGAAAGCCTCTTGAAACGCCTAAAAGGTCAACTAAGTAATACCTCTAGGAAGGAGGCTTCAAGACTTGAGATTCCTTCGCCCCAGATTATTTGGATAGGCCAACGCACCATATTTAGGAATTTTATGGAATTTCCAAAGGCACTCCGAAGAGACCCAGAAAAATTGTTGCTTTATCTTAAT
>JAATVT010000170.1 GCA_014523685.1 Nitrososphaerales archaeon TH5893 | reverse complement strand
TTTTTATTAACGGCGGCCTAATAATTGTAGGAATAATTGTGACTGTCGTCCAAGCTAATTTTTCTTCTGAAGAAATGGCGAATATGGGACGCACGGCAGGTTCCACTGTATTATTTGGATTATTATTGATTGGGCTAGGAACTTGGAAAATAATTACGGACCGAAAGGTTCTATCAAAACAACATCCATCTTGATCCGACATACGATACGACATTATGAAAAACTACTTCCAAAAACACATGATTTCACCACTTTTTTCCTGCACGTTGACGCGCATTATAAAAAAGATATTGCTGAGCATACCCACTATACTTACCAAAGTAATCTCTAGCTTTTTTTGACAGTATCCTATATTCATGAGCCGTTATTTTCTCATAAGATAATTTTCTATTCCTAATCAAATTTTCGTTACTATTACTATTATTAAAAAGCCATCTATAATCTAGATATAATACTCTTGCCATCCAAATATCAATAGGAAAAGCTTCGAGCTTGTCCAAAGAAAATAGTAATATGCAGTCAGCAACTTTGTTTCCTATTCCATGTATCTTCAATAGTTCATTCTTCGCGTCATCATAAGGTAGTCTTAACAGAGAATGTATATTGAGACTATCATTTACAATAGCTTCAGCTACGGCCTTGACGGCTTTGGTTCTATACCCTAGACCACAGAGACGTAATTCCTCATTGGATACCCTGTTTAATCTCTCAGCAGATGGAAAAGTAAAAAACTTCATATTATCGATAGTTATCTTATTCCCAAATCTTGTACAGAGATTTTTAAGCATTCTACGAATCATCAAAATATTGGTATTGCTAGCACATGCAAATGAAACCATACATTGATGTGGTTCCTGGCGCATAAGGCGCAGTCCTGGATATTTACTTATTGATTCCGATACCAAGACATCATTGGAAAAGCTCGAGAATATCTCGTCTATATCATCATCAAGCCTGAAAACCTGCCTCTCCCAATATGGATATGGTGGGAAAGAGAAGAATTTTATTTCACCATTATCATGAGCAATTTTATGTTCATTTTTTTTAACTAAAGTAGTAGACCTAGAGTCAGTTAGCTTCAGTACGTACTCTCCGTATATACCATACCATGAACTGCCATGCTTTTCCCAAAGAAACATCTGGCCGCTATTGATGCTGATTTCTGGATTAAAATAGGAATAATCATTTGCGTATGGATGCGATAAAGGTTTGGACAAAGTTTTCACTATTATTTAATTACAAAATAATTCTTTCAAAGCATTAAGGAGTTTTCTTGACTTCTTCATTTATCTTTTTCAGGTCGTCATACAAATCCTGAACTATTTTAGGAATTTCCGTTCTCGCACAATCGACACAAATTTGTTGCAAAGATAAAGGATATGCAAAATATTTCTCGTTAAGACCAATATTCTTTTTACACGAAACGCATTTTTTTATTTTGTAAGGATCGGTATTTTTAGTTATCACATGCAACGATAACTAATTAATTGATGGAATTTATTTGTATACATTAGTTTTCTAATATTCAATTTGAAAAATAATATTACTCACGACAATTAAAGCTCTATAAGCTCACCAGCGTCGGGAGCTTTCGCATCGTATCCATATTTCTGTCTGATTTCTTCCGCAAACTTTGTGCATGACAATCCGTCACCATGAACAGTAAGCACCTTGGGGTTGCCATTTATTCTGTCAAGGATCTCAAATAGTTCACTTCGACTATTATGACCTGAAAACTCGAAACGTTTTACATCTGCTAGACATTTCCTGACCCTTCCATCAAATATAGTAACCCTTTTCTCAAGTAAAGTCTTACCTGGAGTGCCCTCTCCTTGATATGATACTATTGCAATCCCATTCTTGCTGTCTTTTGCGATCTCTTGAAGATAAAATACTGCTGTGCCCCCTACTAACATCCCTGCAGGTGAAATTATTACGCACGGCTCTTTTACAATTTTCTTTCTTCTATTCCAGCCCCTAATCCATTCTGCCTCTGTCACTGCTTTTTTAAAAACTTCAGGATCCCTTAAGAATGTCGGATGTCTCACCATAATCTCATTTGCCTTAAGAGCCATTCCATCCATCGCTACCTTGTGAGGAAAGTTGTTGGTTTTCAGAACACAGGCAATTTCCTGAGCCCTTTCGACTGAAAATGCTGGAATAAACAGCGTTCCCTTACGATCGATTACTTCATAAGCGAATTCTAGTAACTCAGCTTCGGATTGCTCACGAGGCGTTTGTTCGGTTTGAGAATATGTACTCTCTATAATCAAGAGATCGATGGGATCAAGATTCAGATCCGCTTGTCTAAGAAGCTTTGATCCCCTTGTATTTATGTCGCCTGTATAGAATAGTCGCTTCTTACCATGTTCCACAACCACAGTTGAACCACCTAATATGTGGCCAGACTCATGTAATGTTACGGTTATGTCATTTATTTCGTATGGCTCCCTATATTTCAAGATCTTAGACCGTTTCATCATTGTCATAAGATCGAGGTATTCAAATGGTAAATAAAATCCAGAGATCTTTATCATGTCTTCAATAAGCAATTGTGATAACTCAAAGGTCGGAACAGTGCCTAAGGATTGTACTTCTGTGGATTGAGACAAAAATAAAGAAGGTACAAACCCTGAATGGTCCAGATGAGCATGACTAATCACAACCGCGTCAATATCTTTCGGTTTAACATGCATAGGAAAGATAGGTTCTCTTTTGAGGAGAACACCATAATCCAATAGGATATTAGTATGATTCGCATTTACGAGGAACGCCGAGCGGCCGACTTCCTTAGCCGCGCCTAAAACAGTGACTTTCAATCTTGTTCTTAATCTATTATATAAGTAAATATTTTAAGTCTTTCATTATCAATTGAAATGCCATTTTGAATTTCTCCGTCATGCTCACTAATTCTATATTAATCTAATTTCCCACAGCTTAGCGGTTGATTCTATTTCAGAACTGGGCTCTTCTAATTCTTCATGATATCTAAATCCACAGTCATCTAGGACACTTTCAAACTCATAATGTTCATTAATGAAATCATGATCCTCTTGTTTGATGCATTTCTTGATAACGGATCTGACAATGTCAGATTTAGAAGGATTACTGTATACATACCATAGATTATGAGCACTACGTAACTTAGATAAAACCTGGCGAGTCTCCTTAGAAATACTTGTATAATATCTATTCATAATCTCGGTATTCACGTCATCCCACGAGGGACTTCTCCATGTTGCAATTCTATCAAAACCATGGCCATCATACTCCGCTCCTAGACTGAGACCTTGGTCAATGGTAGTGATTACCACATCTGTTTTGCAAGCTACCCTATCTCTAAAATCCACCCCAGGTTCCATCCAGCCTACAAAAACTACATCATACATCTCGGAGATGTCCCAGTCAGCGTTTGAAACATCTATAAAGTCTGGCTTTAGTCTGTTGCATGCATAAAAAATTTCGGCATTTCTTTCGACTCCTTTAGCATTTGGAAGGTACTCTCTTATCTTCTCAAGAAAATCACCATAACCGCACCCTACATCTAAATATCTTGGATTATTAGAGATTGCTTTTGCAATCTGAACTATACGGATAACGTCAACCTTTCTATAGGCAAAATAGCTTCCGCAGAGAAGGGGAAAGCTATAACGTTCATGATGAGGAGAAACAGCATATTGTCTAAAAGTATTTAGTGCCATCAGAGCTTTTTGTAAATCTTCAATTCTAAATGGCATTTCAGATGTTCTATTGCTATAAAGTTACTGTTACTTTCACTCGTAAAAAAGCCTTA
>JAATVT010000022.1 GCA_014523685.1 Nitrososphaerales archaeon TH5893 | reverse complement strand
TGGATATGCTTTTGTCTTGCTCCCTTGAGCTTAACTTATCACATACCTCTATCCTCTATTACAACTTATTATACCACATCATAACATTTGAATGATGGAGGCAAGCAGCTAGCAAAAACTAAAAGAAGAAATGAAATAATTGGGACTGATGCAGGAATTTGCGCGAGCATAAGAGTACCAGATCCATTTGTAATTTTGGTGAAAGCCAAGTAATATCAGTAGATATTTGGTAATGTGTATGAAAACTTCGACGTTCTTAATATAAAAAAAGGAGGAAAAATAAGGGTTTGATAATTAGAGCTTCTTGAATATTCCCTCTGCAGCATAGACTATACCTGAGCCTACTAACGGCTTATCTTCTCCTATTGCTCTTTCTATAGCTTTTTTGCTAAGCAGTATAGCCTGTTCAGCAGACATGTCAGCACTATATTCTTGTTGAATCAGACTAAGCGCACTGTCTGAGAATTGACCGATTGTAAACGCCGACCCTCTGAAATATGTGCCACCAGGATCTACCTGATACAGTTGGGTGCCCATTTGATCATAACCAGCAATTATGATAGACGCTGCCTGTGGTCTAACTGCATATATTGTGTAGGTATGTAGATATGAGCTGAGGTGCTTCACTAAAGAAGCGACATCTATTGGGCTTTCGAAAGTCAATCTGTGCTTCTGAGCTTCTATTCGTAGCTCGTCAATAGATTGCAGGATGTCTCCTATATATCCAGAACCAGTCGCACCTATGTGTCCATCTATTGTAAATATCTTTTCAGATGGTTCCATAAGAGGCCTTGTTGGTTTAATATAGCTTGAAGTCAATGCAAAGGCGGGCGTTCTTATCCCAATAGTAGTCGAACCTCTACTTACTGCTTCTAAAGCACTTTCAACTAATAGCATTCGCCCTCCAGGGCCATAATACGACATATAGCCCTTATTGGCGGTAGTTCCGCTAAAACCAAAGGTAGAGTTATTGTTATTTGATCCAGTATCTCTTTCTTCTGACATTCTTATCTCTTTACCTCCTTCTTTGGATTGCTTACTACAGTTATCAGGTTAGGAATTGTCAGTATGTCAATTCCGTTACCAGAACCCGGATCTCTTTCCATGGCTGCTGCAACGGCCTTTGTCGCAATTTCTTGAGCTTGCTCATTTGTTATTTCAATATTGTACCTACTTTCGAGCACCCCGTATGCGATCGGGGCGCCAGAACCAGAAGCCGCAAAATCTTCACCAGTTATAGCTCCGCTCATGTCAGCTACATATACATGGCCTCCGGCCTCGTCCACCCCTCCAACCAATAGCTCTACAAAGTATGGCTGATAATTCTTTAAACCAGAGTACGCAAGATTCGCTATTAGTCTAGTAGATTCTTTTACCGAAAGCGGGAATCCCCTTCTTAATTCAACAAGCCGTCGCTCTGCTTTTGCTACTTTAACTAGATATTCGGCATCTGACAGTTGTCCGGCAATTGCTACCGCTAATGTCTCATCCACTTTTGTTATTTTCTGTGTTATCTTGGAACCTATGAAGAACCCCTTACTAGCTCTTTTATCGGATCCAAGTACTACCCCTTCTTTTGTTTTGATTCCAACTATGGTTGTCAATCTGTATTGTATATTATACAAAGGCACGCATTTATCGACTACGTTTAGTAGAAATCGGTCACACAAGTCATGACCAGTTTGATAACTGCCTACAATGATATCGATTCAAAGATAATATAGAGACACAAAAGCTTACGAAGCCTCTCTTTTTTTACCTTTGTTCGTTGATTTTTCATGTTCAATAAATATTAATAAATGATGGCGGAGATATCATCTACCAGAGATATGGATTACGACTCTTCAAATGCAATTAGTAACAATCCTCGTCACTTCATTGTATTGGATGCGATTGCTAGAGGTATGAAAAGTGTCGATAAGATCGCTAATGCAGCGAGATTACCTAGAGAAGAAGTTGAGCTCATCATAAATGATCTGTCAATGCAAAGGTTAATAATAAAGGAAATGAAGAAAAGACGATTCTTCGGCACTAGCAAGTTAGAGATTAATGTAACTGATACAGGACTGAGAATGCTAAACTCAAAGAAACAAGAATTACATCAGCAAGCTGAACAACTAAGACAATGGAAGCGGAGTGGAGATACTACTCAGCTTCAAAGTTATATGAACTCTGATAATAACAGATCGTGGGTACCGTTTATGTTATTTGCTGGAATTATGGATATACTATTTTTCACCTCTATTATGTCCATGATGGGAATGGCACTAGATCCGATGGAAAGTCAAATGGCTGCGGAGAGTGGAGGCGGCGGAACTGATGGAGCAGGAGAAACAGATAGTGGCGGGGCCGGAGCCAGTGAAGCAGATACCGGAGGAGGAGACTTTGGAGGATTTGACGGAGGAGGTTTTGGTGACTTTTAGACCTTCTTGTCTGACCAGTACTCGAAACTCTGTTCTTTTCCAAATAACATAATTTGGACATTTAAGTTAATCGAGTAACTAGTATTGATGATCTATGATAGACCAGACTCCAGTCAAAAAAGTTTTGCAATTAATGTTTTGCAATTAATGTCTTGAATGATTATCTTTCAAAAAGCTAGCTAAATTGGGTCTTGTGAAAAAGGCAAGAAGCAATCGTAATGAAATGAATCTACCCTACCTAATAATCAGCATCCTATAGCGAGGAATTGTAGGAAAGATAAAAAAAAACAAGGTTCAAAAATGGCAACTGAGGTTACTTCTGAATAATCTGCACATTTTATCATCAACAATACTGGATTTGCGAGAGATCAAAAAAACCACAGGAGGGATTCAGCGATTCATCCCACGACGTGAAATGAAAAGTAGCGGACTGAGGATCGTAGGGCTCACCTGTGGTTATTATTATCCAAATCAGTCCTCGCTGAACCTGCCCGACAAGCATGAAGAACTATTATTCAATATTAAACCATCCTGATAGCGCACACATATCATTATTCTATAATATCAAGAAATCTACCCGTTAGTACATTGAATGTGGACAATAAAAAATCAATTGATAATTATTTGAGGA
>JAATVT010000169.1 GCA_014523685.1 Nitrososphaerales archaeon TH5893 | reverse complement strand
TTTCCAGAGCACGCCATATTGGAGCCTTATTCTTCTTAAATGCTCCGCGAACAGTCCAAATATTATCCTGAATTAATGAGTTAGCAAACATTTTTTCAGACTCCCTAAATTCTCAGGTAATCAGTTATCTAGTGCCCCAAAATAAACTTACCCAGATTTTTTCACCTTATAAACGCCATTTCGATCATGTGGTGTCCCTATTGTCGTCTACGTTGTGTATTGTCTATGAACGTCATTGCTTATCAGAATGCAACTACCAAGATTCATAAAAGTCTAAGCGCCTTTGCCTCCACGTTGCACTCCCAGATCGTGGATTGTATGACTAAAATTTTTAATTTTTGCACTCAGCATATCAGATGCTGCCAGAATGACTTCATCTGGTTTGAGTGCTAGGTTTGTTTCAATGATGAGAATAGATTCATTTTCATTCTCTCCATCTTTAACCACGGCAGAAGATGTTGGTTGCCATTTAGCATGACTTTTACCGTTTCCTAATCTTGCGTATGCTTCGAACTTTACCTTTTGGCCAGGAGCAAGTGTGAGAATGGGGATCTCATTGCTGACGGGCTTTACTTCCTCATCTTCTGATTTAAGCTCTCCAGAGGTTACTATTCTTGTTCTCTCAGTTGCTTCGGAATCCAATACTAGTAACACCCTACATTTGGAACATCCTAATGTACTTTTGCAGTCACAATCGTGAGGCATCACAAACCGCTTGAGATCTGTACGCAGCGGGATCATGCCAAGTCTATGCGCCACGGCTTCATCGTGGACCACAGAAGAATTATCAATCATAACAACATCATCTATTGCCAAAGTGGGAACTTCGCTAATAGCAAGTCTTCTTAGAGCATTTACATATTCCCTTGGAACATTCTTGAATTTTACACTTATCCTCTCATCCCCCTTTTCGAGAAGCTCAACTGACGGAGAGTTCAATACCTTCGGGGGTTTATTCAAAGCGTCCTAAAAATGTACTGAGAAAATCAATAATCTTTTTGTCTCAAACCACAATGAATCCAATTGGAGGGATATATTCACTCATGAATATCTATTACTGACCAGTTCTTCGACTTTCTCCTTTGTAAATTCTAAAATTAACTGTCCCAAGTGGGATCAAGCTTGTACAATTCAAAGATTGCGATTATATCATTATAATAACATTCTAGGTTATTTACCTTCATATGTGGATAGTCTATATTACATTCAATCAGACTGGCAATATATAATATTTTTTATATGTCTAAAAGCAGATTACGTGCTGATAAACATTTATGGACAGACCAGCTCTATTTACTTTAGCTCTGCTTGTAGGGATTGCAGCATTATTCTCGGTTAACTTTGCATCTACTAATGTAGCAGCTTACCACCTACCCACGAGTGAAGCTCCAACTGACTATCGAGAAGGGGAGCCATGGGTTAGATATTCCTGCTTCGAACAAAATGAGGACGGAAGTTATAATAAAACCGCAGAGGGGTATTTGATTCCTTGTGCCATAGACCATGGTGACAATGCTTGGATGCTAACTTCTTCTGCCCTCGTGCTTATGATGACCCCAGCTGGCTTGGCAATATTTTACGGGGGTCTCTCACGACAGAAGAACGCAGTAAGTACTCTTCATATGGTGTTCATAACCACAGGGGTAATTGCACTTCAATTCGCATTGTGGGGATACAGTCTGGCATTTGGTCCTGATGCTGGAGGATATGGATTTATAGGTACACTTCAATGGGCTGGTTTGAACAACGTCCTCCATGATGTCCCGTCCAACGCATACGGTGGTATTGACGGTTTCACTATTCCACATCAGACCTACATGATATTCCAGATGATGTTCGCAATAATTACTCCTGCACTAATTGTTGCGGCTTTAGCCGAAAGGATGAAGTTCAGCGCCTTTATAATCTTCATTGTTTTATGGGCAACTTTCGTCTATGACTTTGCTGCCCATTGGACTTGGGAAATTACAGCGGCTGACAACTACGGCTTGACGCCTGGTTACTGTGGATTTGGCTGGACAGGATGTCTGGGTGCACTTGACTTTGCAGGAGGAACCGTAATTCATATTACATCTGGTTGGGCTGGACTAGCTATTGCGCTTATGCTTGGACGCAGGCTGGGCTATGGAAAGGTTCCGATGGAGCCTCACAATATCTCTCTCGTAGTTCTCGGGGCAGCTCTACTGTGGGTAGGATGGTTCGGCTTTAATGCTGGTTCTGCGGCGGCAGCTGCGACAAACGCTACTAGTGCATTCGTGGCCACCCAGATCGCAACTGGTATGGCGGCAGTGACTTGGATGTTAGTATCTTGGGCTCATACAGGAAGACCGTCAACGGTCGGGGCCGCGTCTGGTGCAGTGGCTGGACTTGTAGCAATTACGCCCGCATCTGGATTCGTGTCTCCAATGTCTGCTATAATAATAGGCATTGTGGCTGGAGTTGTATGTTACGCAGCAGTAATGTTCAAAAATAAGCGGAAATGGGATGATGCACTTGATACATGGGGTGTACATGGAATTGGAGGTCTTGCCGGAGCGCTTTTGACAGGAATATTCGCTGAGAAGAGATTTACACCATGGGGAGACAATGGACTTGCATTTGGGAACCCGGCACAGTTGTATGAGAATGCCGTAGGAGCATTCGCCGCGTTGGCGTGGGCTTTGGGCATAACTGCACTAATAGTAAAGGTAATGGACTTGGTTTGGCCCGGTGGAATCAGGGTTACGCCAAAAGAAGAAGAAATTGGACTTGACTTGTCACAACATGGAGAAAGGGCATACGTGACAGAATGAATGCTCGGGAAGTAAACTAGCTAGTACCAATGAGGGGAACGAGAGCTATACTTCCCTTTCTTTATTATTCTTTTTTCCTAACTCTATGACACTCATTTTAAGCGTTTTAGCAGGTACGCAATCTTTAATTATATGATGAAAGGACATTAGCCAACTTTTATACAAAATTTATTACAAAGAAAGCCCTGTTTAAATTAATGGTGGAAGCTAGGACTAGCACCGTTCGTCTAACGATAAATGGGGATAAATTTGAGATTTTAGTAAAACCTGATCCCGCTTTGGAATACAAGACTGGCAAGAGAACTGATTTCTCGAGCCTATTGGTATCCGATGAGATTTATTCTGACGCAAATAAAGGCTCTAGAGCATCTGGCGAAAAATTGACAAAACATTTCAAGACAAAAGATACAGGGGAAATTGCAAAGCAAATTCTTACCAGAGGAGAACTAGCACTTACCACCGATCAGCGTCGCAGAATGGTTGAAGAGAAAAAGAAGCAGATCGTTCAATTTATTAGTAGAAACTTCGTGGATCCCAAGACCCACCTCCCTCATCCTCCAATCCGAATTGAATCCGCGATTAATGAAGTAAGAATAATCATTGACCCGTTTAAGAGGGCAGAAGATCAGGCTAAGCAGGTGATTGAGGCTTTGAGAAAAATCCTTCCTCTGAGGTCTGAGGTCGCCGTTTTAACTATAACTATTCCGCCTCAATTTGCATCCCAGTCGTATAGCGTATTGAAAGGTACTGGGAATTTCAAGAACGAACAATGGCTTTCTGACGGCTCTCTCAAGGCAATAGTAGAGGTAAACGCAGGAGCCAAAGGCACACTGCTGGATAGAATAGGATCAGTCACAAAAGGTTCAGCACAGATAACCGAAGCATAGGTTGGCTTGTCGGTATATATAGGCAGGACCCTATATTTTTGACACTTAGAATATAAGTCCGATGTTACTGAGCTCAAGGTTAGATAGAGTAAATGAAAAGACCCATTTTGGACCACGATATAGCACCTGCTCATTTTTGCCTCAATCGTTATGGGTATTGTGAGGAGTTGGTGCAGTAAAAGATGCAAGAACTTAAGAGAAAGTATGTAATTCCCGGTGATAAAATAGTCGATGGCAACTTTAGGCCACTGATGAACGTAATTAGAATTGGAGATTCTATCATTTCAACAAGAATTGGAATTGCAGAGGCAGGTAGGGATGGAATTAAGGTTATACCTTTATCGGGGGTATATATTCCTAGGATAAACGACATTGTAATAGGCAAAATTGTAGATCGCTCTTCTCTTTCCTGGGATGTAGATATAAATTCCTGCTTTTCGGCTCACCTGCCTGCACAGGATGTTTTTGGAAGGGATTTTTCACCGGCACGAGACGATATGAATAGAGAGATGGCGACAGGAGACCTCATCACGGCAAGGATTATTGCATTTGATAGAACCAGAGACCCGATGCTTACTGTTCAAGATAGAGATTTGGGCAAAATCCCTCGCGGAGAATCATTGAAAATCTCTGCTACTCGGGTTCCAAGACTTATTGGAAAACGAGGTTCTATGATCCAAACAATTGAACAGGCAACTCAAACGAGAGTTATAATAGGCCAAAATGGAGTCGTTGTGGTGACAGGCAGAAGTCAAGGTGGAATAGAATTAGCAGTTAAAGCAATAAAAATGGTTGAAGAAGAAGCACATACTTCAAATTTGACGCAAAGAATTAAAGTACTTCTGAATGTGCCAGATACTACCCCTGCACAACCACAGCTCTCCCAATCTACTTCATCATCAGTGCCTGCAGCAATGTCGGCTACGTCAAAGGATATCTCAGAAGTTTCACCAACAAAGTCAGAATTACAGTCGGCACCAAATGACATACAGCAACCGTTAAGAAAAGAACAACAAAGTCAGGATAAAGAAGAACAAGAACAACAACCATCATCTCGGCATCACTTAGGACAGGAGAAAGCATCTGTTTCTAGCTCAGACGGTTCGCCCTCCTCCTCCTCACCTACCTCAGCAGATGCTATATCTTTACCCTCTTCTCACAGCAAAAGCCGTAGTCAGGATGAAAGGGGTCGAAAGAGTGATGACCAGCGGTCTGTGGCCGGTGTTACCGGAGGAGATACACGAAAGGCTAAAACGTATGTGAAAGGAGTACACGAAGGATTACAGGAACATGACAAGAAGGAGGCGAATAGCTGATGAGTCAGACAAGAAGCTTGATAGATAAACAGGGAAAGAGAACTGACGGTCGAACTGTAGAGCAGCTTCGTGAGGTGAAGATGGCAGTAGGTGTGGTAAAGAATGCCGATGGTTCTGTCTTTATCGAATTCGGTAAAAATAAGATAATTGTTGCTGTCTACGGACCAAGAGAAGTGCATCCAAAACATATGGCACAATCAGATAGATGCGTTCTTCGTTGCAGATATCATATGTCTCCATTTTCTACTGATACAAGAAAGAACCCGGCACCGTCCAGAAGAGAAGTAGAAATTTCAAAAGTGATGCGTGAAGCCTTAGAACCTGCGCTGATGTTGGAAGATTATCCGAGGGCCGCTATCGATGTGTATGTAGAAGTATTGCAAGCTGACGGTGGGTCAAGATGTGCCGGGATATCGGCAGCCTCTGTTGCTCTAGCTGATGCAGGAATAAATATGCGAGACTTAGTAGCAGCATGTGCCGCCGGGAAGGTGGATGATAAAATTGTGCTTGACATAAACGACACGGAAGATAAGGAAGGTGGAGCAGATATGCCTGTTGCCTATATGCCACATCTTGACGAAGTAACTCTACTACAGCTTGATGGGATACTCACTAGAGATCAGTTTAACCAATGCTTTGACACGGCAGTTGAAGGCTGCAAGATGGTTTATGAAATCCAAAAACAAGCATTAATGCAGAAGTATTTTGGCAACGAAACAGAGGTAAAGGAGGAAGTACAGTAAAATGAGTGCGTCTAAACGTTCGACCATAATAGTTGAACATCTACGCAGACAGCAAATGTTGGATCTGATTTCAGTTGGAAAAAGGCTGCAGGGCAGAGCTTTAGACGAGATGAGACCTCTTGAGATTGAAGTGGACATTATAAAGAAGGCAAATGGGTCGGCCAAAGTGAAACTAGGTGATTCAGAGGTCGTTGCAGGCATTAAAGTAGAAACAGGTGAGCCCTTCGAAGGACTTGAGAACAAGGGAGCGTTAATCATCCAAGCAGAAGTTCTTCCTATTGCTTCCCCTCATGTCGAACCTGGCCCACCCGATGAAGACACAATTGAACTAGCGAGAGTGGTGGATAGAGGCATACGGGAATCAGAAATGCTAAACCTAGACAAATTAGTTCTTGTCCCGGGGAAGATTGTATACACAGTTTTCGTAGACTGTAGTATTATCAATACTGACGGCAATCTATTGGATGCTACATCGTACGCTGTCGTCTCGGCATTGTTGAGCTGCAAACTTCCTGTTTTTGAAATTCATGATGGCAAGGTAGTTGATACGGGGAAGACTCAGGATCCTCCACTTACAACGATCCCAGTGTCCATCACCCAAGTCAGGATTGGTGATACAATAATCTTAGATCCTACGGCAGAGGAGGAAGCATGCATGAATGCCAGAATAACTATTACGACAAACTCCGAGAGCTGTTATGCTGCAATTCAAAAGGGCTTCACCGGAGGATTTACGATAGAGCAAATTAAAAAGGCAGCAGAAACAGCAAGAATTAAAGGGGAGCAAGTTAGAGCGAAGTTACAGGAGTTGACCAATAAGAATGGTTAGTAGAGGAAGAAGAGGCACGACCGTTCTAAAAGGTCTAGGTGTAAAATATGGAGCCACTGTGCGGAAAAGATATAGTAAAGTCTATAGCGCATTAAAACAAAAAAGACGTTGTCCAAAATGTTCTTCATTACAATTTCGTAGAATTGTAATAGGTATATGGCATTGCTCAAAATGTAATTTCAAAGTCGCCGGAGGGGCTTACAATGTTGAGGCCCAGAAATTGCGCCGCTAGTATCCAACTATCCTTCGGAAAAAAAGAAACTAGGCTAAAGAGGATGAGAGGCTCTAGATCGCCTAACTCCAAAATTATACATTCCAAGTCGTACTTTGATGGTAATACACTTGGGCAAAGCAAATCTTCGCTTGTCCATTTTGCTAAATCGATGTGTATGGCAATAAAACCACCGATAACATATTCTCCGTATCCCTCTCATTCCTCCTCCTCTTCACCTATTCCTTCCTCTCCCTCGTCGGGAGCAACTCCTTCGAATATAGATGTTAATACAAGAGTTTCATACGATGACCACTCAAATGTATATATAGAAATTGAATCATACAATATCTCCTCTTTACGAGCGAGCATTAATTCCTACTTGCGACTTGCTGATGCATCATACAAATGCATAGTAGAAGGGGATTTGGAGTAAGGTCCGACTTGTTGTTCTCAACTTTGATCAAGCGTTTGAAAGGTGCTGCAAACGGAGAACCATTTCCACATAAATTCAGTTTATGTTTAGAGAATCCAGGATTAGTTGATCGTTTTCAACACAGATAGTGTTCTTGATTGTTTCTCATTGTGCTCTATTTTTCATTGATTTTTGGAAGCATATATAACCGTATTTCATTTTAATGGTAGTAGTATGAGTGAACAGGAACTGCCACCTTGGTTAAGAGAACAGCTATCACGTTTACAGCAACTTCAGCAAAATTTACAGGCTATTATGATGCAAAAGCAACAGGTGGAATTAGAAATCGTCGAAACCGACAGGGCACTGGAAGAATTAAGAAAACTAGAAGGTGATAATCCTGTCTATAAGGGTGCAGGCCCCCTTTTGATAAAAGCAAACAAAGACGATGTCCTAAAGGAATTGGAAGAAAAGAAGGAATTATCAAATACAAGGTTGACTGTTTTAGGAAAACAAGAGACACGAGTTAAAGATAATTTAAAAGAAGTTGAAAATAAAATTAATACAATGATTCGTCAAATGCAGGCAGGAGCTGCCAGCGGGGGTATTGGAGGTCCTGGTTTTGGTACCGCCGCAGGAGGACAGAGTGCTGGTGCGTCAGGAGGAGGATTTGGAACACGGCCTCAGGGGCAGTAACTAAGCCAACTATTGCATTTCTCGTCTCACGGCGGTCATTATATGAAAAAAATTTTTCATCCCTAAATTTTTGCCCAGTCAAATAATACGTTATACAAATTAAATAGTTCACACATAGCATAACTGTGCGTGTCAGGATTGTAGTAGACGAGAGAGAAAGAAAAAGTGGCATTCCCAATTTGTTGCGACGAGCAGGCGCAATAATTGACTTTGCCCAGCTAAAGGTAGGCGATTATGTAATATCGCCCGAAACTGCAATAGAGCGAAAGACGGTACATGATCTCCTGAATTCAATTTATGATGGAAGGTTGTTTATCCAGTGTTCTCGACTTAACGAGCACTACTTGAAGCCAGTCCTTATTGTAGAGGGAAATATCGTTGATCTTATGGATACCCGCGGCGAACGACAGGAATTTGGTGGAGAGCCTGCCTCGAATGGCGAGGTAGGGGAGGGTGAAAGTATAGACGAAGTGATAGAGCTTACCCATGAAAAACTAGAAAAATCAGAACGAGGAGAGGAAGAACAGGAAGAGTCAGTTCGAAGCAAAGATTCTACTACGGGCATTGATTTAGAAAGGACCGCTATTGACCAACGTACGAGAGCAAAAGTGTTTATCGAAAAGACTCCATTAATCTATGATGCATTGGCAAAGGTTGCTCTCGATTATAGAATTCCCATTATTCATACCCCATCCGCGGACTTTACTTCTCAATTATTGGTAATTATGGTAAACAAATCACTCCAGAATAGCCTAACCACCGGGCCCTTATTAAAGAGAATAAGAAAAAGCAATCCAGGGTATATACAACAACTTTCAATTCTCTCTTCCATTCCAGGTATAGGCGATAAACTCGCTGTAAGAATGCTGGACAAGTTTCAAACTCCCAGTCGTGCTCTAAACGCGTCAGCTGCCGAACTCGCAAGAATTTCTGGTTTTGGGACCGAACGCGCTGCAAGGGTAAGAAGAATTCTTGACTGTGCAATGCGTCATAACAACGACAAGATCGATCAAAATGCCGAGGATGGTAAAACCATCAAAAATGGATTGGAAATAATTCAAAGGACTCTATTTTAGAAGGACTCAATGATAGTGACAATAGTAAAAAGAGTGAAAATAGTATGCCATGTAGACGGGAAACTGAATTAGCCACACGCCACAACAAGTAGAAAGGTACATGACTGTGGGCTATCAAAAAACATAATAGATTCGAATGCTACAAGAACAAGTCATATCATATGGTACCTGATAATACTAGTCTCGAGAATTCATCCACTTTTATAGATACGAGCACTATCTTTTTTGAACTCGCAAGTGAGCAGAGATTATCCATACTATTCAAGTTAAGCAAACACAGTAGTAAGCTTGCACAGCTAGCAAAGGACTTGGATGTTACAATGCAAGAGGTTCATAGGAACGTCAATAGGTTGCTAGAATCAGGACTCATAAGAAAGGATACAAACGGCCAATTCTCACTCACCACATTTGGTACTACAATATTACAACACATTCCGACTATGAATTTTCTTTCGAGAAACAAAGAATATTTCTCAGATCATTATTTGGGTGATATTCCGATGAAATTTGTTCACAGAATCGGGGCATTAGACACTTCGGAACATGTCGAGGGGTTGGTTGCTGTTTTGGAATGCTCGAAACAAATCTACAATAGTTCTCGGGAGTATGTTTATGGAATGCTCCCCCAAATCCCACTAGAGCTAATTGAAACCGTGTTAGCAAAGTTGAAACAAGGTGGAATAAAGTTCAACTATATGTTGTCACAACAAACCGTTGTTCCGAAGAGGAGAACAGATCTTTTGAAAGATGCAGGTTTTCAGGATTTATTGAAGAAAGGTGTAGTTGAAAGAAAGATGGTTGAAAAAATGCCAGTAGCAGTAATACTAAATGAAAAAGAAGCTTCTGTTATGTTTCCAACATTAAAAAGAGGCCAGACTATAGCCGATTTGAATTCTATATTTTATAGTGGGAGGGACAACCAACTATTCCATGAATGGTGTCTTGATTATTTCAGATATTGCTGGTATGGGGCAAAGACATTTGATGAGAGCAAATTATTAGAAGTATAGATTATGTCTTGTGAGGAAAATAAGATAGACAAAAGAAGAGAAAATAACTCTGGACACTTGGACTATAAGAAACATGCCCATGCGGAATATCTTATCATAAATCCATGACTGAAAGGGTCACGAATGACTACTAAACTAAAATAGTAATAGTCGCTTGAGATAGAATTTAGGGTATATACCTAAATAGCTATTGCGTTGTGTCATTGTAACAAGGTAAGATCTCTAATCTTACAATGATGTTTTTATCAAAGACACTCTTTTCTCACACCCATGTCATATTAGGGGAAAGAACAACAACTATTGTCTATCTCTTCTATCCATGCATCAACGGTGGACCGTCAACAGCTGTACTTTTCAAAAGTCGCACATATCCTATCGAAATGTCCGGATATCTGTATAACGAATTGTTATTCCTCTATATCATATCCTGATCTGAATACCATTGTCTTTAAGATATTTTTTGACCTTGTTGACACTGAACTTATCATAATGGAAGATAGATGCTGCTAAAGCTGCGTCCACATCAGTCCTCTTGAAGACATCCAACATGTGTTTTGGTTCTCCGCAGCCGCCAGAAGCAATTACTGGTATACGTACAGCACGGCATATCGCCTTAGTTAATCCCAAATCATAGCCATATTCTGTCCCATCAGTATCGATACTAGTTAAAAGAATCTCCCCCGCACCGAGAGATTCTATTTTTTTGGCCCACTGAATTGCATCAATACCGGTTCCCTCTTTGCCACCATAAATTTTTACTTCAAACCAAAACTTTTTACCTTGCTCATAAAACTCCTCTGAGTTGTTCTCACTACTCATGGGAGTCTGGTTGTACTTTATATTATTTTCATTTTTAATACTCTTGTCCTTGTCCATATAATCTCTTTTCCGACCCAGAGAAAAGATGTTTTTGTCATTTTTGTCATTATCTATATTATCACACTCATAATTTCGTTTTGCATCGATGGCTACTACTACACACTGCTTTCCAAAGATAGACATTAATTCTCCAATCAATTCCGGGTTTTTTACGGCAGCGGTATTGATAGACACTTTGTCCGCTCCATTGAGCAATATTGCACGTGCATCATCTAACTTTTTTATTCCTCCTCCAACAGTAAAGGGTATATCAATAACTCTTGCAACTCTCCTTACCATATTTTTCATCGTATTCCTTCCTTCTTGGGATGCTGTTATGTCTAGGAAAACAAGTTCATCTGCCCCCTCATCACTATATTTTCTTGCCAGAGCAACGGGATCTCCTGCATCTTTAACCTTTGCAAAGTGTACGCCTTTTACTACGCGACCATTATCGACATCGAGGCATGGAATGATTCTCTTTGTTAGTGGCAATTTTTATGCTAAGGCCTTTGCCCTGGACAAGTTAAGTTTTCCTTCATAGATCGCCTTTCCCAAGACAACAGAAGAACACCCGATTGTTCTAAGTCTTACTATGTCTAGAATATTAGATACTCCGCCACTTGCAATAATTTTCGCGCTATCAAAACTGCAGGCATCACTCAGGTTTTCTGTATCTGGTCCTTCTAGCGTTCCGTCTCGTTCAATGGTTGTTAGTAGAAATTCATCAATTCCAAACGATAAAAACATGTTTATAGCATCAGCTAGCTTAGTTCCTGAAGGCTCCCTCCATCCTCGAACCATAACCATTTTATTTATCTGGTCAACTGATATTACAATTTTTTTAAGCTTCGTTTTTGAAAGCTGTTTTATTAAATCTGGATTTTCGAGAGCGAAGGTGCCGAGGACCACTCTTGCCGCTTTTTTGGGACCAAGCATTTCATCGATAGCCTCGATAGATCTTATGCCGCCCGCAACCTGCACAGGTATATGTACGGCCCTTATTATTTCAGAAATGGCTTTTTCATTATTTTTGCCAGAACCCAGGGCCGCGTCAAGGTCTACAGTATGCAGCATATCTGCGCCATCTGCTTCCCATCTAAGTGCTGTTTCTATAGGGTTATTACTATAGGTTATCCTACTGGCAGGGTCACCCCTAACAAGTCTTACGACGTTTCCTTCCATGAGGTCGACTGCAGCTATTATCTTCATTTATCCTTAGCTATAACAGTAGAAGAACAGACTTTCAAGAAATTCTTTATTATCTGGGAACCAATTGGGCCGGACTTTTCTGGATGGAACTGTGTGCCAAATACATTACCCTTTTCTATTACAGAGGGAATCTTATTATCACCATACTGCGAGTTAGCAACAACGATATGGCGTTCTGTCTTTCCTGGAAGTATTCTATAAGAGTGCACAAAGTATACCCATGAATTATCTCCAACCCGGTGTAAGAGCCTACTGCCGCTCATATTACTACCTCTATCGATCTCGCTTTCAGCAATGCGAGTTTTCTTTGAAACATTCCATTTGTGTTCTACGAGTTGTATGCTATTCCAACCCATATGAGGTACCTTCACTTTTTTCTTGTCGAGCATTAGTACTTGTCCATCAATTATCCTAAGGCCTTCAAGTGTGCCTTCCTGACTGCAATTAAACAACATTTCCATGCCAAGACAAATTCCAAGAACAGGCATCTTGCTTTTGATAGCCGCGACTAACATTTCTTTATCTTCCCTGATAGAAATAATCGCTGGGTCGAAATTCCCCACCCCTGGCAAGATAAGGCCATGAAAGTTTTCAAGCGATTTCATGTCCCGAATGATTGAAGCATTAACTGCACCATTTCTATCCAATGCTGCCTTTAAGCTGAAAAGATTACCTGCTCCGTAATCAAAAATTGCTATCTTGGGGCTAAAATGGGTGTGGAGCGCTTTATTGCTGTAAACTTGTAGACTGTAGCTCTCCTTATTATTTAACTGATATGTAGTTGTCTTTATTGTGTTGTTTAAAATTTTTACATTGCACCCTTAGTACTTGGAGTTCCTACTCTTTTTTCATCTATGTTGACAGCCATTCTAAGCGCCACAGCAAAAGCCTTGATTGCAGATTCGATCTTGTGGTGATCATTATCTCCATACTGCACGACGACATGAGTACATGCGTCGAGATTTTGTGCCAGAGATGACACAAAATGTTCGAGATCTTCCTTGGGAATTTCTTCAACGATGTCTCTGGTTAACTTTAGTTGTATGTTGTGGAACTGGCGTTTTATTAGGTCTATTGCAGCATATGACAAGCATTCATCCATCGGAACAATGGCGTAGCCAAACCTCATAATTTGCAACCTATCAGACAATGCTTTATCTATTGCAAGTGAGAGAGCGATTGACGCATCCTCGATCAGATGATGCACAATTCCGTCTTTGGACTTTCCCTTTAAGTTAATGTCTACCATACTGTGCTTTCCAAATGAAGTAATTAGATGATCAATAAACGGAAGACCGGTATTAACAATTGTATGACCCGCGCCATCGATGTTGACCTCCACGCTTACTGAAGATTCATGTGTGGTCCTCTCAAATTTTGCGGTTCTCTGGATGTTCCTCTTATTAGCTATATCACCGAACCGCCTGCCGTCTTCCATTTCCATAATATCTCTCTGACTATGCCCTTAATTTTTATTATTATTGTTTCTAGTAAATATTCCTTCTTCCTTTGCAGGTGTATAAGCAAAGAAGGGTTCAAGATAGATTTCTTTCGATATTTCAATGTCAAGCGTACATTGCTCGGGGATTATAGATTCTGCATGAAATACGGCGTAGATAGCACTCCCTCTCCCCTAGATGGTATCTTCCCTTATAGAGTACCAAAGCCCTTTCCTATAAAAAATGAGAGAAATTTACATGTCATTCCATTTAAGCAACCGCCAATTAATTAAGAAATCAATCTACTGCTGGTTATCAATTCCGAAAAGTTCGAGGCAGAGTTGGAGGTTGGTCTAGTTAGAAAAGGTGTATTGCTGGTCAAAAAGACGACACCACTCTCTATTTGGTTTGGCCAAGAATCTTTTCCACAGATGCATCAAGCAAGGAACTCGTTTCCTATCATCAAGAGAGATTGATAAAGACTACAACGGACGAATTGGTGAAGCTGGAAACGGAGGAAAGAATTCGGAATCTGGAATGCCTGGGCTTCTAGGGATGGAAGCTAAGATAGTAACCATAGTATTTTGGGATATACAGGGATTCTCGGCCCTCTGTCACAGCCTTGAAATGTCTCCAGGTTTACTTACACTTTTCCTCAAAGAGTTCTTTGAGGCAGCAACGCAAGTTATATTGGAACAAGGTGGAGTAGTAGACAAGTTCTTAGGCGATGGGGTTATGGCTCTATTTGGAACCGATTCAAATCTGGGCCATGGCATTTCAACTTCTGCTATTTGCGCCGCTAGTGCCGCTCTGAAATTTCGAAGACAATTCGAAATAATGGAGCTAAGATGGAAGAAAATATGGCAAGGATATACTCCCTATCAAATAAATATTGGACTAAAATGTGGTATCAATACAGGATGCGCTGCTGTGGGTAATATAGGAGCTAAAGAATATCGTTATTTTACTGCTTTTGGTTTCAATGTCAACCTAGCCAATAGATTAGCTAGTCTAGCTATTAACAATGAAATACTAGTTTCAGTAACCACAAAGTCAAAAATATTTGAAAAATTCGAACTCCTAGAAAGAGGTATTGTGGATGATCTGAAAAATATTCCTGGCAGTTTCGAAGTTTTTTCTGTTATAAGGAAAAAATAGTCTCTTGGAGCCTTGAATTGATTATTTAGTGCTTAGCCCAGCTGAGGTACATGCTATAGTGAAGAATGATCGATATAGTGCTCCAATCATAAACAATGTTTCGGGACCATTGTTAAATCATAAAAAGAGATTAAAGTTAAATAGGAACTTGGCTTCCCTACTGTCAATTTCTTTATGTCAATGTCTGTTGTTCTGCCTTATCCTAAGGTCCAAAAATCTTCACCGGTATTGAGTCATATAACATAGTGAGAGAAGAATTGAAAGAATTGTATTAATCCCGTTAGATCATACATTCCCCTTTACTACATTGGAATCACTGGGAAGCACCAGTTCCCTCGTGTCGTTGTTGGTTTCCTTCTCCACACTATTACGGTCTGAGATATTTCGTTTAGGAGTACGGGAAACCAAAATCGAGGAATTGCCTCTCGCTCGTTTCTGATTGTCCTTATCCTTGGCCGCCATGTACTTAGTATGGAGTTTCTTTGAGTCAGGATTCTTATTACCTCCTTTCCTTTTATTGCCATTTACAGCCGAGATATCGTCATTCTGCTTTATTCTTGTCATTGTACGGGTTTGTATTTGATAATGCAGATTCACATAATAACTATGCGAACTTATGTCTTTTAACACAAGAATCAATTCTAATTATGCAATTTTCAATTTGGTATGGCATACGTTAAATTCCGATATTTCATTGAGACAAATCCAATTGTTATATGATACTCAAACTAATGACCAATCTTTTCAATCCATGAAATGGACATGAACTTTTTATTGGACCGAGTAAATAGTCAGATATGACCTTGAGGAAGGCTGTTAGGACAGCTGGGTCAGTTTTTTCTAGTAAGAGAAATCTGTCAATTATATCCGTTATAGTGGCTGTTGCTGCCTCTCTGGCAACTTTAGTGTATTTTTACTATTCATTCAGTTCAATTGAAATTAACAAAATTGCCTCACAAGACGTAAGGTCAAATTCGAGAATAGAATCATATGATTTTGCGAGAATTCTTGAGAACGAGATTGATACAATAAGTACCAGTTTAGGTATTATTGCTAATGTTCCAGCAGTTCAAAATAATCAACAAATAGATGCACGCACCTTCTTTGACTCCGCCAAAAACAATTCAGAGTCTTGGGTAGATTTTTTTGCCTGGCTAGGCCCTGATGGAAAATTAATATGGTCTAGCAACCTGAATGAAACAGTCTACGAAGAGTATAAGGGGACAGATTTGAGCTTCAGGCCCTATTTCACTGTTCCAAAGAGCACACTTGAGCCGTATTACAGTAGCGTAATAGCCTCAGTAGATAATGTTCCTAGAATATTTGTATCGGTGCCTATTTTGGGCAGTATAGGCAATCAAAGCCGTGGTGGAGTCAATAATGATACGAGTACTGTGCTTAACGCTACAACTGCCGAAGCTGACACTCCACGACAAATATTCAAAGGTATTGTTTATTCAGGTATAAGACTCGACACTGTAGGGGAGCTTTTAAAGGACCAACTTATACCAGAATTTCAAAGCTCAGTCACTCTTCTTGACAGAGACGGAACAATTCTCTACTCACCAAATGATACGTATATAGGACAAAACGTGTTTTCAAATGAAATTCAATCAGCAATATACCCCTCATTGATCCCCCTAGAATTCAAAGATAAATTCAATGATATTTTGAAAGCTTCATTTGAGGGTAAGCAAGGTTCGGAAGATATTAAGATCGGCGGTCAATTAAATACTGTGTCATATCAACCTGTCATAGTCGAAACGAATCAAGCGAGCAGCAATAACAACACCAAATATTTCATGAGCGTCTTTATAGCCTCTCCACACCTGCTAACTGACAATGTCAGCGCTCTCATTGATCAACAAAAAAACTTTAGCATAATTATGATAGCAGTAATAAGTGCTCTATCTTTAGGTATTGCATTTTTGGTGATTACTTGGAACAAGAGATTGAGAAACACTGTGAACACTAAGACTATAGAGTTGAAAGATGCGAACGAACAATTGAAGGCTCACGGCAAAATGCAGAAAGAATTCATTAATATAGCTGCTCACGAATTACGAACGCCTACGCAAGCAGTTTTGGGATATTCTGAAATATTGAAAATCCAATCCAAGAAAGAGAATAGGAAGGACGAAGCAATAGATGCGATATATAGAAATGCCACAAGGCTGCAGCATTTGGCTAACGACATACTCGATGTAACAAGGATCGAAAGTCAAACGCTAAAGCTCAACAAACAAAGATTCAATCTGAATGAGGTACTGTCGTATATAGTAAACGACTTTAAAAATGAAATTAGTAAAATCAATTCTCCGGTCAATATCTACTATAAACCGGCGCAAGAACTAATCAATGAGCCATCAATAAAGGCTGACAGAGAAAGAGTGACACAAGTCATCTCGAATTTAATCAGTAATGCAATCAAGTTCACTCAGCGAGGAACAATATCCGTGTCCGCAAAACTCCTGCCGCGAAATCAGATGATTGGAACAAAGGAAAAGACGC
>JAATVT010000168.1 GCA_014523685.1 Nitrososphaerales archaeon TH5893 | reverse complement strand
TCTCTGGGAACCATCGCCCCACATTGACTACAATGAACCGTACCAGAACTTCCCTTACCACCTTTGGTCCGGCCTCTGCTTGTCCTTTTTTTCGGCATGCTGATAGCAATCTTTTTCTATCCTTTAAATCTTATGGCAATCCCTCTTATTGGTTGACCCTAATGATTTCAGTAATTCATCGTGAGTTCCAATATTATCTCGAAGCAGAACACAAAATCATTTTACGCATTTGTTAGTCAAAATACTCCAGAAGATTTATAGCTCCTGCCAGATAGGTGTTTCATAATACAGTTTAACAGGGAAGCCGCCATCCCAAATGCGTCCCCTCTAAACTGTAGTTTATTTTTCATTCCATATTCTTATTTGCCGTTACAAAATCTGAAGTCAGACGTTAGGATATTGATATGACTAGTGCGAAATGTGAACAAAATAGAACTTGCCGTTCCGTCATATATCGCAATTTAGGTCGGACAGAGTATATTTTAAATATTAATCTCCGAAATTCCAGCGCCACAAATTCTCTTGCTTTCTGTGTCCCTCATGAAATGCTATCATTAAATGGAGATCTGAACTTATCTTTCATATCGTCATATAGGAGTATTCACATACAGTGCGAAAGTTACCTGTATGGTAAACAGTGAGGAAAATATCCAAAATCAAAAATATTACCTAATATAAGTTACCTAGGTATTCATGAATATTGCTCTGTCTTTGGAGGAACCTAGCGACAGTATTTCATTGTCACAGATTAGAAAAGCCTTTGATTCTATGAACATGACCATCTCTATAATGAAAGACGGAGATTATAGCGCTGCCGGTAGTGCAGATATGATCTTGGTACTTGGAGGGGATAGAGGAATCCTTGACTATTTCCACAAGGTGGTGACAAACTCTATCCCAGTTCTTGGCCTCTACGAGTCCGAGGCAACAGGATTTCTCGCACAACTTGACATTAAATACCTTGATTCAGCATTGTCACAAATAGTTGCAGGAGACTATCAGGTTGATAATGTTTTCCGTATAGCGGTTAAGGTGGATGGAAGAGAGGTAGAACCAGTCTTAAACGATGTCGCTGTTTTTCCTAGTAAAAGTGCGATGCTTATGGAGCACGTTCTTAAGATAGACGGTAGAGACGTATGGCACGACAGTAGTGATGGTGTTATCGTTTCTACACCTACTGGATCCACTGCCTATTCGATGTCTGCCGGCGGTCCGATGGTTCTAGAAAAATCTCGTGTATTTGTCGTAGTTTCTGTAAATTCTGTGGATAATACAAGGCGCCCTTTGATCGTTCCCTATGACACAAACCTTCAAGTGGCCAACATAACAAGTAGATATCATTGTGAGGTGGTTCTAGATGGTGGTTCGAGAATAGCTGTTAAGAAAACTCTTGAATGTTACAAACATGAATTTCCGGCAAGACTTGTCAGGCTTTCAAGAGATTTTTCTGCTACATCAATGATAGCAAAAAAGGTTAAGTTGGCTGAGGATTTGCTTAGTATGCCTCCAAGTGCTAAGCTGGTCCTTAAGACTTTAGAATACGAAGGGGCATTGAGTCAGAAGGAACTTTCCGCCCGAACTATGCTTCCAGAAAGGACAGTAAGGCTTTCACTAAGTCACCTTCTTACTAGAGGATTTGTGAACAGAAAAACATCTTTGAGAGATGCTCGGCAAAAAATTTATGAACTTAGGATCTAAATGATGCTGCTTTCACGAAGGCTCCAAACGACTCTTCCGGTCGTCCCGGCCTACTATGGAATTCGGAGTGATATTGAACACCAAAGTAAAACGGATGTTTTGGAATTTCAACGGTTTCGGTTCTTAAGCCCCTATCAGAATGAGCCGAGGGGATCATTCCTAGATCTTCTATTTTTTGACGATAATCCTGATTAAATTCGAATCTATGTCTATGCCTTCTGTAAATGATTCTACTTCCATAAAGTCTTCTAGCATTACTACCCTCTATAATCTCGATTTCGTGTTCCCCAAGTCGCATTGAGCCGCCCATTTCCTTCTTCTTATTTTGTTCAGGCATATATTTAACCACAGGGTGTTCTGTATCAGGATCTAGTTCAGTGGAATTGGCGTCTTCCAGCATGCATACATTTCTAACAAATGCGACTATGGCGAGTTGAAAACCAAAACATATTCCCAGATATGGAATTTTCTTGATCCTCGCATAATTGGCTATGTTTATGATTCCTTCGCTTCCACGTTTCCCAAATCCTCCAGGGGCAATTATTCCATTAAATCTGTCAAAGTACCTTAACTTCAATTTCCCCGAGCTATTCTCGAATTTCTCAGAATCGATCCATGTTACGTCAATCTTGCTTCCGATTTGAGCACCTGCGTGCCATAACGCGTGATATACGCTTACGTAGCTATCTGGAAGACTGACATACTTACCAATTGCTGCAATTTTTAGGCCAACTGAATCAAAATTGTATGATGATTTTGAAATCTGTTTCCACTTGGACCAACGGGGTTTATTACTTCTTAGACCTATTTTTTCAGATATAGCACTAAGCATTCCCTGCTCTTCAAGTATTTCTGGAACCTGATAAATAGACGCGACGTCATAGCAGGAAATGACAGATCTTTCATTTACGCTCGCGAATAGGGATATTTTTCGCCTTGTCTCTGCAGCTAGCGGCTTTTTGCATCTGACAGCCAATATGTCCGGTTGAATACCAATTCTCCTGAGCTCTTGTACACTATGCTGTGTCGGTTTAGTCTTTTGCTCGCCTACAACGTCTAATACAGGGGCAAGCGTGACATGAATGTATAGCGTGTTTAGACCTCCCTCTTCTAATTCGATTTGTCTAAATGCTTCGAGGAAGGGCTGGCTTTCTATGTCGCCGACCGTTCCTCCACATTCTACCACAACTACATCTAGTTTTTCATCTTGTACGATTTTCCTAACTCTATCCTTGATGTTATCTGTTATATGTGGAATTATCTGGACACATTGGCCAAGATACTTTCCATTTCTCTCTAGTTGGATTACCTCCAGATAGACCCTTCCTGTTGTAATGTTGTGCTCCCTTGTCAATGCAACATCCAGGAAGCGTTCATAATTACCCAAGTCCATATCACACTCTCCTCCGTCTTTTGTTACAAAAACTTCTCCATGTGCCACTGGGTTCATAGTTCCAGCGTCATAGTTTACATATGGATCAATCTTAACGCATGATACTTTTAACCCGGTAAGCTGTAAAAGTTTTGCCGTGGATGCGGATATGACTCCTTTACCCAACCCCGACATCACTCCACCCGTAACAAAGATATATTTCGGTCGATCGGACCGAGTGTCTGTTTTTCTTAACTGCACATTGGATATTGTTTGATCAGCTTTTTATTCCTTTTTCAATCACAATTATGTGATTTCTTGGCCGAAGTTAAATCGAGTCTAATCAATGGAGGCTATTAAGGATAGGTTAATAAGATTAGATATCAAAAACAGTATGTCAATATAACCAAGAATATGAGCGATAAATTTCATGATGCCCAGGCAGATAAGCTTCGAGGAAAAGATGCGATTTATGATATTCATAGAGAGTTATCTCAAAGTGATGAAAATATCATTAACTTCAAAATTTCAGAGATTTATTCGGTCCCTCTAGAGGAAGCAGACGAAATACACATCAACTATCATTTGGACAGGATAGGTGTCGCATTAAAGAGTATGGTAGAGAAACGTGATTTGCCTCAGTATGAACTAGTTAACCGATTGAATATCTTTGACGTCCAGCATTACGCTAACGAGGTTTCAAAGGGACTCCTCTTAGAAAGAGCGGCGATTGATTTCCTGTTCAGAAAAATCATCCCATCGGAAAAAAATCTAAGCTTCTATGGGTAGTATATGTACTCTACATTTCTGAAAAAAGTTAGAAGATGTTGAACATTTTCGTTTTGTCTGTTCAACCTATAGAGAACATTAGCGAGTTTCTCTTCTATTACCCATTCTATCTCGACTAGATCTTTCAGATTTCTTTTTATGTCATCTCTTTTGAGATGAGTTTTCTTGTGTAGACTGTAAATCGTCATCATTCTGTCCTCTTCCGCTAATGCCTTTAC
>JAATVT010000167.1 GCA_014523685.1 Nitrososphaerales archaeon TH5893 | reverse complement strand
TAATGTCTGCGGTACCCTGCACTAAAACTGCCTTATTTTCAATTGATGAACTATAAATGTCAATTGACGCTGCAATTCTGTTATTGACTTTAAGATTCTTATATTTTCGAGTCTCATAATCTGTAGCAAAAAATAAAAAGTCTTTTTCATAGATATATGCGACAGGAGTAACATGAGGTACCTCATTATGCGAAGTAGAAACCCTGCATACTTCGTTTTCTAAAAGAAATTTTCGCTCCTTCTTGCTAAATATTGCTTGTCTACTATTCCTCCTACTTTTCTTGGCCATCATAGCTGGCAATAAAATGAACATATTATTTATGGCTTAATTGATGTTGATTTTTGAACCAATATTTTAGTAAACCTGTTATACTCAACCAACTCTCCTATCAACGAGAAAGAGTTGCAGATCAAACTATAGGGATTACGCATTAGTGATGCCATTGAATTCGAAACTGGCTTTTAATCTAGAATGTTATGGCCTAGTCTAGTTTAATTAGCGAGGAAGACAACCCCTTTTGGTTATATAAGAGAAAAAAATAAAGGCAAGAAAGAGAAACAACTGTACTTTTGCATGTCTGCCTCGTGTGAAAGTTTATTTCTAATGATATGCAGCACAGTATTGGTGAAAATTCAATATGTCTTCTATTGATAGGGATGATAATTCTAAAGATATTAAGGTAACTGATACCGCCAGAAAGGAAACCGCTAAGGGAGTATCCCTGAAGGTTGCTGAAGCGGAGCAACGAGATGTAGGAAGGAAAATTGCACGTGTCGATCCGGAAGTGATTGAACGACTTAATATTACTAGTGGAGATGCATTAGAATTGTCCTCAATAGGTAAGAAAACCACTGTTCTTAGTTGGCCAGCAAGAAACAGTGACAGAGGTAAAGGTTTGATCCGTATTGATGGGTATACAAGAAACAAACTTGATGTTGGTATCAACGATCAAATAGAAGTTAAAAAGGTAGAGTCTAAAGATGCTAAAAGTATAACTTTCGCTCCAACAGAACCACTCAGGATAGTAGGAGCTGAAGAGTATCTTGCCGAATATCTAAACGGACAGCTAATGTCAAAGGGGGATACGATACCTCTCAGTGTTATGGGGCAGAGAGTGGACCTTGTAGTAATTTCTACCAGTCCTTCAGGTCCAGTAATAGTGAATGACACTACTAAAATTACAGTTTCTGAGGAAAGTGCCAAAGCAGTACAGGTGACAAAAGAAGGTGGGGTTCCATCTATTACTTATGAGGATATTGGAGGATTAGGAGATGCAGTCGGACGAGTAAGAGAAATGATTGAGCTTCCTCTAAGACATCCAGAATTATTCAAAAGATTAGGAGTAGAAGCACCAAAGGGAGTATTGCTTCATGGACCTCCTGGAACAGGAAAGACATTGTTGGCAAAGGCAGTCGCAAATGAAACTAATGCGAATTTCTATACAATAGGTGGCCCTGAAATCATGAGCAAGTACTATGGAGAATCTGAGGAAAAACTAAGAAATGTCTTTGAACAGGCTGAAAAGAATGCTCCATCAATTATCTTCATCGATGAGATCGATTCTATTGCTCCAAAAAGAGAAGAAGTATCTGGAGAAGTTGAAAGGAGAATAGTTGCTCAACTCCTGTCGCTGATGGATGGGATGTCTACAAGAGGCAAGGTAGTAGTAATAGGCGCTACGAACAGGGTAAATGCTATTGATCCAGCACTTCGACGTCCAGGGAGGTTTGATAGAGAAATAGAAATTGGCGTTCCTGATAGAAATGGAAGATTAGAGGTATTGCAGATACATACAAGGGGAATGCCACTTGCAAAAGATGTTAACCTTGAGAAGCTTGCCGACATATCGCATGGATTCGTAGGAGCCGACTTACAAGCATTATCCAAAGAAGCTGGAATAAGGGCATTACGAAGGATCCTACCTGAAATAGATTTATCATCTCAAAGCATCCCGGTGGAGACATTAAGGAAAATCATAGTTACAATGCAGGACTTTATAGAAGTTATAAATGAGATGGAGCCCTCGGCAATGAGGGAGGTATTTGTTGAAGTTCCGGATGTTAAGTGGGATGACATCGGCGGACTACTATCGATAAAGCAGGAATTACAAGAAGCAGTAGAATGGCCACTCAAATATCAAGGAGTATTCAAATATGCTGATGCTTCCCCACCAAAGGGCATCTTACTTTATGGACCTCCAGGGACAGGCAAAACGCTGATAGCAAAGGCTGCAGCAAATGAGAGCGAAGCCAATTTTATTAGCATCAAGGGTCCAGAGTTACTCTCAAAATGGGTTGGTGAATCGGAAAAGGGAGTTAGAGAAGTATTTAGAAAGGCAAGGCAAGCTGCGCCTTGCATAATATTCTTTGACGAGATAGACGCGATAGCGCCGAGAAGAGGAGGCGGACTAGGAGGAGATTCTCATGTAACTGAGAGACTGATAAGTCAACTCCTGACTGAGCTCGATGGCCTTGAAATTCTAACAAATGTGGTCGTTATTGCTGCGACTAATAGACCTGATATCATTGACCCGGCATTGCTGAGACCCGGGAGATTTGACAGATTGCTATATGTTCCTCCTCCCGATAAGGATTCGAGATTGCAAATAATTAAGATTCATACTAAAAAGAAACCCTTGGCCGAGAACATAAGTATGGATCAACTAGCGAGTGAAACAGAAGGTTACACGGGTGCAGATATTGCTTCGTTATCGTCTGCAGCCGTCATGCTTGCTCTGCGTGAGCATGTATCAAGATACGATGACCCAAAACAGGCGGACAGTCATGTACAAGAACTAAAAGTCCATATGAGGCATTTTGAACAGGCCATGAAAAAGATCAGGCCTTTATCGACTCAGGAACTCGATATGTACAAGAAAATATCGGAGCTATTTGGAAAGCCAGAAGTCAGTATCGCGGACAAAAAAGAGATTTCTGAGGCAGGCCTGGCATAGTCTTTTCTTTCAAGAAGCCGAGAGAATGATACGTTAGGCACAAGTTAAACTAAGACAAGAATCGTAATCTCATTTATTTCTATTTCATCGATTTCAAATCCTTGAAAATTACAGATCTCTTGTAATTAAATCATGCTGCAGTTATTTTTGATGATATTCTGAATGAATGTAACATTGACAAACAATCGTTATTGCCTTCAATAGTTACTCTACCTAAACTCGTTGTTTATTGAATCGCGACTTTTCAATTGCTAAATCCTTGATATCAATTTT
>JAATVT010000021.1 GCA_014523685.1 Nitrososphaerales archaeon TH5893 | reverse complement strand
TGTAGTAGTTACATTAAGCCCTGCTATGTCTGTCATAAAGGGAATTCAAAGTGGACTCAAAACTATGTTGCCTGAAGCAGATCAATCATTTGGACAGATCTCTGAACTACTTGGCGGCATCATGTCAGGGTCTAGTCAAATACCAACTACTGAAATAGGATCCAGAGATCTGACGTTTAGTGAAGAAGCAGTCAAAATTATGGAAGAAGCAAGTGCTATAGTGGAGGAGGATACAAGAGATAAATTCCCTGATCTACCACTATCTTCGCCTGTTGATAGAGAACAATCTTCAAATAATAGCGGTGGAAGGAAGGAGACATCAATATTTTAGCAAGGAGGATAATTTCCATTTGTTATCAAGCATAGACAACTAATGAAATTCGCTGTGTTTTATGGTCTAACGATTTGTATACGTCGTAATGATTTGGATACAATCCCCTTTGCAGGCTCAAGCATGTCACTTCATAACAGGGCTGGACAAAACTTTACTGTATCGTATACTGTAGCAGGTAATCTAGTATACGTAACAGGAGTGCCAAAATAAAGTTCGAGGAGAAATATACCTTGGATCGATAATACATAAAGCTAACTAACTAACGTAACAAGGTCATATCATATCAGGAGTAATCAAATAAATATTACTGATTTTGTAGGACTGCTTCCAATGCATATCAAGCGAAGATTGAGCAAAAGAAAAAGATCAAATATCTTAAAGCTAATTGTTCCGTAGAAGAGCAACATTTAACAGTACGCTTCTCAATATACGAATATCATATGTCAAATGTCGATAGTTTAGATCTCGTAATTATTGGAGGAGGGCTTGCGGGTCTTACTACTGCCACGCTGCTTGCACGTTCTGGAAAGACAGTAACCTTATTTGAACAATCATCTAAAGAAATTGGAGGTCGCGCAAGGACGACAGTAATTGATGGTTTTTATTTCAATCAAGGACCACACGCCCTATTTCTCACCGACGCAGGAGACTCAGTTTTAAAAGAGATAGGTATCCATTATACGGGAGGCATTGCTGCGAGCAAAGCCTATTTAATAATCGGTGGCAAGAAACATGAAGTTCCGGCTGAATACAGTCGGCTATCTGGGAAGAGTAATGAGAGTTCGGGTGAGTCAATTGATAGTCAGTTCTTTAATTCACTTGCCAAGATCGATTTTTCAGAGCTAGAAAATGTCACCGTACAGGAATGGTTAGACAAGAATATTCACGACAAAAATTTTGCTGAAATAGTAAAGACGCTTGTGAGACTAAATACATATGGAAACGATCCAGACATTCAAAGTATAGGATCTGCACTTCGCCAAATCTATGTAGGTAGTAGAAGTGGAGACATGTATGTAGATGGAGGCTGGCAGACATTTGTAGACGGACTTCTAACAGCAGCCAAAAACGCAAACGCAAGGATTATCATGGGGAAAAAGGCAACGAAGGTAAAAAGGGCTGATCCTTCTGGGTGGCTTATTACGCTATCTGACAAAACCCAAGTATCTGCAAAGATAGTTGTAATGGCAGCAGGTCCAAAGGAAATCTACAGCCTTTTCGATGACAATGAGAGACCAGAGGTACTCTCAAAAGCAGCAAAAGAAGCAAAACCCATACGCCTGGTCTGTTTGGACGTAGCTCTTAGCAGTCTTCCAGACAAAGATACATTGTTTGCTCTGGGAATAGACCGTCCACTATATTTTTCAGTTCATTCTACACATGCAAAGCTTGCTCCAGAGGGTGGGGCACTAATCCATGTCGCAAAATATCTCGGTACTTCAATTGAACCTAAGCCTCGAGAAGACCAGCCGGAGTTAGAGGAGATTCTTGATTTACTGCAGCCAGGATGGAGACAGGTGCTTGTTAAGAAAAGGCCATTGCCCAACATGGTGGTGTCTAATGCTCTTGTTACTGCCGCAGTAGGAGGATTAGCTGGAAGGCCCGACCCAAAGATTGCAGACAATTTGTATGTAGTAGGAGACTGGGTAGGCAAAGAGGGCCTAGTATCTAATGCATCTTTTGCTAGTGCAAAGCGCGCAGCTCAGCTAATTTTGAATGAGTGAACTATTTTTGTCCTAATCATGATAATCAAAACCAAAGCGATAATGCTTACGACAAGATGGCAAATTTTTCATCTAAGTGAAGGTTTTCTTCAAAACGCCAACATCATACTTCTTATCTGTAATCAAAATTTCTTATCCTTCAAGTTTACACTATCAGGATTTACTATCAGATGGAAAGCAATACCATCAGATAATGCAAGGAAGTCCTTTGCTTTGTCTTAATCTCCTCAGGATTGAATTTTGCCATGCTGTTCTCCTTCATCCTCTAATAGTTTTTCAATAGCATTCACAACTTTCTCAGCACAGATCTCTAATTCGTTTATAATCTCTACCGTGTCTGCCGGCAAATCACATCACAAATAGAAAAGCGTAAAAATCTGGCTGTTGTTATAAATACATAACGTATCCATCCAACCAACATATCGTCACCTTCCTTTCTTGGAAGTTCAGGGCACCATAACCGGAACTGCAAGGGATTATTATAAGATTTAGAAATAACCTTATTTGTGATATAATCGAACATAATTAAGTAATATCCATGACTCATAGTAAAAGTTACGATAATAATAAAAATAATGTTCAATCGAAAACCAATCCAGTTGTAGATCTAAATGAAATACTATCTGTTGAAAATGCGTCAGCAGAGAGAATACTATCAAGAATAGATCAGACACCAATACAAGAAGTCACTGTAATTAAAAGAGTGCAAAAAGTTAGGCAAAATGTAAAATTTCTAGGTTTGTTGTGTCTGAGCATAACTCTTCTTCTGGGCTTTTCGTCTCCCACCTATTCCGGCTTCGCTAGCCCAGAGAATAAGACATTAATGCAACCTCAAGGAGTACAGGGTATGGCAACAAACGCTACGAATATCGTTTTAGTCCATGGTATATGGGCTGATGGATCTTCATGGAACAAAGTAATTCCTATTCTAAAGAACGCAGGCCACAAGATTATTGCAGTGCAACTTCCTCTCCATTCTCTGGCAGATGATGTTGCTACTGTAAAGCGTGCGATTAACCTAGTTGGCGGACCAACAATACTTGTAGGACACTCATACGGTGGATTTGTAATCACGAATGCCGGTTATAATAATCAAAATGTAACAGGGCTTGTCTACGTTTCAGCCTTCGGTCCTGATGAGGGTGAATCTACCGGGAATTTCGTCGATGTTTCAAAACTACCTCCAGGATTATTGGTTTTCGATAGCGGAGGATTTGCGTACATAAACCCAGAGATGTTCCACCAAGCGTTTGTTCAGGATGCAAATGCGTCTGAAGCTGAAACCTTGGCCGTTGTGCAAAAGCCAGGTCATCAATCAATTTTGACTGAACCATCTGGCCCTCCAGCTTGGAAGCAACTTCCCACATGGTTTGAGGTTTCTGAGGGCGACCACATTATCCCTCCTGATGCACAACGTCAATTCGCACAGCGGATGAATGCTACCACTATTTCACTTAACTCTAGCCATGCGTCACTTGTAACACACCCAGATGAGATCGCCGAATTAATACTAAATGCAACAAAAGGAAGTACTGGGTAGCATATGGGATTAACAATGTGTGAACCAAGCCTGAGTGAAATGGAGAAGTTCATACTATGAGTTCAAGCATGATCACCACCAAGGACGGCACTGAAATCTACTACAAGGACTGGGGCAAAGGCCCGGTCGTAACGTTCTCACACGGTTGGCCTCTGAGTTCCGATGCTTGGGACGGCCAAATGCTTTTCCTCGTGCACAACGGCTTCCGCGT
>JAATVT010000166.1 GCA_014523685.1 Nitrososphaerales archaeon TH5893 | reverse complement strand
TGTCCAAAGGAAGCCGTGGTCCAGCGGACATTATTGCCACCTATAAAAATCACACAAAATGGTTAATTCAAGTAAAATCAAGTACGAGTCTAGCACACTTGAAGGGATACGACGTAAAGCGTCTCAGGAAAGAATCTCAGATTAAAGGTGGGCTAGCAGTTATTGCTATCTTGCAACCCACTGAAACCTTACTCTCATTGTCGACAATAGGTCAATTAGGTGATCATCAATCAAATGTAGATATTGAATGGGATGAAAACTGTGAGAGAGACCTAATTTATCTTGGTAATTATGTTTTAGTGTTTTATTCACTTAATGATTGGAGAAGAATAATGCCAAATTCTGAAGAGCATATTGGTTATCATGAATGTAGAGGCTAAAATGTGTCAGTTATAAAAAAATGAGTTGAAAAAGAAACAGATAGTACAGGTACACATGAAATTTTTTTATATCCCTAGCAATCATTAATCCTTTTGAAGAAGATGCATTCGGCGACACTCGAAGGTAAAGACGAGCTCAGAACAAGGAGGATTTTTCTCGTAATATTTTATTGCTGTGCATTTATCATGGCGGCAATTACTTCCTATGCTTTGTATGTAAGCGTAGGAGAATATTTTAAAACAGGAAGAGTAGTCATAGGTGAAGTCCTCGTAAATACTGAATTCCCAGCTAAAGGACTCTCAAAGCTTGTTACTTATCTTATGATTGTATCGGTAATCGGTTGGTATTGCGTTACTAGACTGGGTGGTGACAGGGTGAAAGATATTCCTAAACCAATTAAGTCTATTCTGCAGTTAATTGTCCTAGCTATTGCAGTAATTGCACTGTATGAATTTATTTATAATTTCGTTATTTGGAGTTCACTCATAACAGCTGATGCTATGAAGGGAATAATAAGACTTGACGACATAAATCTGCCGTACCCGAATCCAAAAACCCCATGGAATCTTGTATTTGCAACCAAGATGTCATTGGCAGCATTTCTAATCGCTGCTCATGGGTTTTACATTATGTCTAAGCCTAGTAGGAGATATACAAGCTAGGTAAAGGATATAAGATTACCATGGTATCAGAGGTAAATAGTATCGCGTTACTGCAATAGGTAACACTAATCATAGCATTCAAATACAAACTATGAGAAATTACTTTGAACCGGCGAACTTTTCAATAATATTACACATACACTTAGTGGCTTTATTCAACAGATCAATTCTTGCGAATTCATTTGGTGAATGATTTTTTGCATACACAAAAGTGCTACCTACAGAAACACAAGGACAGTTGAGGATATCAATAAATGAATTCATAGGCCCAGTACCAGCCGATGACACGCTAGTAATAGCTGAGCCAAAAATTTCTTCAGCAGATTTTTGAACCACATTTACAAAAGGATCTGTGGGCGACACCCTTGCGGCAGCCTCTCCGTGAATAAATTTAACAATGATGTCCTTTTCTCCAAAACCATTTATCCTCAAATGTTTTATAATGCGTTCGAACTGTTTTTCAGGGACCATATTGGGGACGAGTCTAAAGTCTAATTTGACAATAGCCTCGGCGGGAAGCACAGTTTTTGCCCCTACGCCCGTATAGCCAGATAAAATACCAGCGATATTGCATGTAGGATGCCCTACCAAAGCTTTACGAATTTCCACCCCTGTATTATTATTTACAAATTTTTCAATACTGTATTCTTTTCTAAAGGATTCCTCATCAAATGGCTCCTTTTCTATAAGCGAAATTTCCTGAGATGTTAACTCTCTTACTTCATTATACCAATCCTTCACCAAAATTTTTCCGCTTTCATCTCGTAAGCTATTCAGGGCTCTAACGAGAACCCAAGCTGGATTTTCAATCAGAACTGCCAGACTGGAATGAGCGTCTCTTATCGGTCCTTTTGCTAACAGCTCAATATACAAAAGTCCCTTCATCCCAAGACTAATTATTGGTCTATTTTTTTCATCTATATATCCAAATTCCCAAATAATGCCGTCACATGCAAATTTGTCCTTATACTGTTTAAGGTATTGCAAAATGTGTTCACTTCCTATCTCTTCTTCTCCTTCTACAATAAATTTCACATTACATGGAACGTCGCCAGTCTTTCTTAGAAAGTATTCCACTGCTTTTATTCGTGTAATCAGTTCACCTTTATCGTCTGAAGCACCTCGTCCAAAAACATAGTTTCCTTCGGTAATTCCGCTAAATGGATCCATACTCCATAATTCGATGGGATCCTCAGGTTGAACGTCGTAGTGGTTGTAGAACAGAATAGTTTTTCCATCAGGATTTGATTTAGATTTAACCTCACCATATACTACGGGATGGGCTTTGATATCTCCACTATGATGTTCAGCTCTGTCATCAAGATACAATATTTCAGCACCGATGCCAGAATTATTCATAATGCTTGCGACCAAGGATGCACACTGTGTAATCCCTTGTTTTCTTGCAGAAACACTCGGCTGTCTAATAAGCCTCTGAAGGTCTGAGATAAGATTATCCATTTCTGAGTCTACAGTAGCGTCCATGATCCCGTTCAATAATTTTGAATTTTATATATTTTAGATTAAAAGCTTTCTTTAAGTTCTCTGGAAGTTGAAAAGGATTCTAATGCACGCATAAAGGCATTTATAAGTAATATTATTTACTTTTTCCATGCCTTTATCAACTTCTTCTTCAACTAGCTCCTCATCTCAATCTCCATTTTCGGAATCCTCTTCGTTATCCACAACATCTTCTACCTATAGTGCTAGTCAATCAAAGGGTAATTTTCTAGCACCACGATCCATTGCAGTTATAGGGGCATCCGAAAAGCCCGGTGTCGGGAAAGCAATATTTTCTAACATAATGAACGGCTATAAGGGAAAGATCTATCCTATCACGCCATCAAACCCAACTGTTTTTGGACTCAAAGCTTACAAGAGCGTTCTTGATATCAAAGAAGAAATTGATCTCGCAGTGGTCGCAACACCTAACAAAATTGTGCCAGCTGTAATGGAAGAAGTTGGCAAGAAAAAGATTAGAGGTGCAATTATTGTTTCCGCAGGATTTAAGGAAGCTGATGAGCATGGAGCAAGGCTAGAAATGGAAATAGCATCTATCGGTAAAAAATATGGCATCAGGATTATAGGCCCCAACTGTCTTGGAATCATGAGCCTGTCGCAGCATAACATGATGAACGCAACTTTTCTGAAAATCACACCTGATTATGGTAGTATTGCGTTGGTTTCTCAAAGTGGCGCAATATGCGCAGCAACAGTAGAGGATGCAATGGCCCAAGGAATTGGTTTTTCAAAAGTAATTAGCATGGGAAACAAAGTAGACATGGATGAAAACGATATTCTCGAATTACTGTCAGAAGACCCAGAAACTAAGGTTATTGTAATGTATCTTGAAGACATACATGACGGAAGAAGATTCATGGAAATCTCTAAAAAGATAACGGTAAACAGCAAAAAACCAATAATCGTGTTAAAAGCTGGGAGAACTCCAGAAGGAGCAAAGGCCGCGATGTCTCATACTGGAGCCTTAATGGGCTCTGATGAGATTTATGATTCTTTATTCACTCAATCTGGAGTAATAAGAGTAGATACGATGCAGGATTTGTTTGATCTTTCCACAGCTTTTTCGAAGCAGCCAGTGCCTCCAGCTAATGGTGAGGTAGTAATCGTATCAAATGCTGGAGGTCCTGCAATTATATCAACCGATGCCTGTTCAAAGTATGGCTTGAAAATGGCTGATATATCCTCATCTATGGAGGCAATTGCAAAAGTCATACCATCACATGGTTCGGCAAGAAACCCTGTAGACATAGTGGGTGATGCAGATTTTAACCGTTTTGAAAAAGTCTTAATTGAAGTGCTATCGAATCAGAATGTCGGTTCTGTGGTTACCATGTGTACTCCTTCTGCAACTTTAGATTACAATGAATTAGCACGAACTATCGTTAAAACATCAAAGGATACAGGTAAAACTATGCTCGCAGCGCTAATGGGACTTGCGGAAGGAACAGAAAATAAGAAAATTCTATCTGAAGGAGGTATACCGCATTTTATGTATGCTGAACCTGCAATAAAAACGCTAAACGCTATGTATGGCTACAGAAATTGGGTGGTATCTCCAAGAGGCGTGTCCCGCCAATTCAAGGTGGATAAGGAAAAAGTAAAATCAATTCTTGATAAAATCAAACAAGAGGGTCGAAAAAATGTATTAGAGGAAGAAGGTTACGGAGTTCTCACTTCATATGGGTTCTCTACACCAAAAAGCATTCTTGGTACTACCGAGGAAGAATGTGCAAAGGCCGCTAATCAAATCGGATATCCAGTAGTGATGAAAATTGCCTCCCCTGATATTATCCATAAATCCGATGCAGGAGGAGTTAAAGTAGGAATCAAAAGTGAAAAAGAGCTAAGATTGGCGTTCAAAGAAATAATGAATAGTGCTAAAGCCTACAAGGCAGAAGCAAGGATTAAGGGTGTCCTCGTACAGGAGATGATAACATCTGCAAAAGAAATAATTCTAGGTGCAAAACAGGACCAGCTATTTGGTCCATTAGTTATGGTGGGTTTAGGTGGGATTTATGTTGAAGTTCTTAAAGACGTAGTATTTAGATTGGCACCTATTGACGAACAGGAGGCAGACAAAATGGTTGATTCAATAAAAGCAATCAAATTGCTCAAAGGTATTAGAGGAGAAGCTCCATCAGATCTAGCCGCCGTCGTGGATAGCTTGCAGCGGCTGTCACAATTAATAACTGACTTTCCAGAAATTGAAGAGTTTGATATAAACCCTCTCCTGGTATTAGAAAGTGGTAAAGGCGTTCGCGTAGCGGATGTTCGAATCGGACTAAAGAGATAAAGGTTGCAAAAGTCGACATTATTAGTTAGAGAAATCGTTAGCTTACGACTTTGTTATTTACAATCTTTTCCCGCAATCTTCACAAAAAGCAGCATCTCTCTCGTTAAGATGACCACATGAGGAACACTTCACTGTTCCGAGACTTGTTGAAGTAGATTTTGTTGTATCACTTGTTTGGGTATCTGTTGATGCTCTGTTTACAAGGACAATATCACCAATTTTCGATATCTCATTCCATAAAAACTCAACTGGAGTAGGATTAGTAGTCTTAATATTGTCACGACTATTATCCCTCTTTTTATCCTTATCATAATCATCTTGAATAATTTTGATACTAATCTGTGTATTCCCACTTCTCGTTGGTCTGCGCAATCCAATCTCCTTAACTTTTCCAATCAATAGTGCTTCATTATCGTACGCAGGCAT
>JAATVT010000020.1 GCA_014523685.1 Nitrososphaerales archaeon TH5893 | reverse complement strand
GATGACTTTATCAAAGGTGCCGTCGAGGTAGCACAGGAGGTTCATTCTGGCGTGAAGCGTGAGGATGGTCATTCTTCATTTTTAGATACCCATACTTGGCCTGTGGCTGCTGATGTAGTGAGACATTACAGATCGGTTAACCGCAACATAACAAGTGTAGAAGTCGGGTCGGCAATATTACATGATATTCTCGAAGACAATGATAGGATTCTCGATCTCTATAAAACTAAATCCTATGGATTTGAAGCATACTTGGATTATAGATTTGGAAATAGAATATACAGTATAGCGACAGAACTCAAAATCCCACCTCTTGACAATTATCTTGGAAATTCCATAAATGAACGGCTGCTAGCACGCTTTCGCCAGTATTGTAACATGCTGGTTACCTCAGAATATGATATGAAGACGATAAAGCTTGCTGATAGAATCAACAACATGGTTTTCATAAAGGATAGAGCAAAACTAAATAAAAATAACATCTATGAAAAAATAAAGCGTTACCTCAGGGAGGCTGAAGACTTTTATCTCTCCTATACTATTTTGGAACCCGCGATGCCAGATTACTATGAAAAAATGCGCTTAGCCTACGAACAAATGCGTTCTGCATATTACGAGCAGACTCAAACTATGCCGCAGTCACAATCGAGTCCTGCTGCCGAGGCAACAAACATGAACTGACGGTTTCCGCGTTCCCGGTCTTTCGATTTGTATCTGTTTGGAGAGCGGCTCCTTAGCCATTGCCATTGAGGTATTTGTTAACCTAGTCACAATCGATAGTATATTTTTTTGTCAAATAATGCTAAACAACATGAAATTTAAGTTGATATTTGAAAAAAAGCTAGATAAGGATTATGCGCAAATCATTTAAGTCTAAAGCTCAGAGAGTTAGAGACCAAAAATGAACTCTATTGGGGTTGCCGTGATTGTCAAGCTAGAACCAGACTTTTCTGAAGGTAACGTGAGTTACAATTCCGATGGGACACTTAATAGGGCTGAAACCAAAAATATTTTGGGACCACATAGTGCTATCGCATGCAGCGCAGCTTTCTATTCGAAGGTCAATTATGGGGCAGAGGTTTTTGTTGCAACAATGGGGCCTCCTATCGCAGACTATGCATTGCAACAGGCACAGTTGATCTCTAATGCGGACCATCTTTACCTTTATAGCGATAGGATATTTGCTGGCGCTGATACCTTAGCTACAGCCGAAGTCTTAAGGTGTGGGATAAAATCAATCCAGGACCAAGACAGGAATGTTGACATAATATTCTCAGGGCACCGGGCCTCGGACGGAGAAACAGGCCAGACTGGCCCTCAGACTGCTTGGAAACTTGGCTACACTTTCTTAGGCAACGTCATATCGTACAAAGTCGATATTGAGAGCCGCAAGGTACGGGCAACGAGACTCATATCTTTGCAGGGATTTTATGATGTAGTCGAAGAAGTGGAAGCTTCACTGCCTGTCTTTATGACTGTGGACCCCTCGTATAAGGCACAGTACGATACAGTAACACAAAGGCTGGCTCATATGAAAAACAGAAAGGATGCTTTTAGAAAGTCGCAGGGTTTCAGGAATTATTTGCAAGTTATAAACGCTCAACAACTTGGGGTCGATGCCAAATTTGTTGGGCTTCCAGGATCACCTACTATCGTTTACAAAGTAGAAAAGATTCCCAAGGCAAAACCTACTAGAAAAGCGTTAGTAATTAATGGTTCGGACCCAAATGAAATTAAAAAGGTAGTGTCCAAGATGAATCAAGTCCTAGGCGGGATGGTAATCAAATAAACTTGACTGATGAATTAACGAGGAACTCTTTTACTAAACAGGAAACGAAATCTGAACCTAGTTCTTTCAGTGACGGTGAGTGCAGATATCGTCACATATACGTCGTAATTGAGCACGAAGAAGGCGAACCACTACCAGTTAGCCTAGAGATGTTAGGGGAGGCCAGACGACTAATGGACAGCTTCAATGGCAGATACTTGTCAAATGAAAAAGTGGTAGCAGTGGTTTTAGGAAACAATGTCAGGCAGTTGTGTGAAGAGATGTTGTTCTTTGGAGCAGATGCCGTAATCTATGCAGATAGTCCAGAACTTAATTCAAGAAATCTTATTGATACCAGGGTCGTATCTTCCATCGCGAAGGATAAAGTTCCTATAAAAGAAATAAGTCCTGAGTACTTCAGTAGCTTTCAAAGGCCGAGGTACATGTTCTTTGCCGCAGATAATATTGGAAGGCAACTATCTTCTACCGTTATGGCAGACTTAGAATCTGGACTGGCCTCGGATATTAACAAGCTGGTAATAAATGATCTAGAAATAAGACATGAGCATAAAACCAAAGGCAAGCCAATTATGTATAAAAAAACCTTAGAGATGTATAGGCCAGACTTTTCAGGCTTTCTATGGACTACTATTTTATGCCTCGACAATAGAAATCCTGCAATACAGAGGGATTATCACCCTCAAGCTTGCAGCATAATTCCGGGAGTTTTTAGCCCTGTGAGCAAAGACACAAAGAGAACTGGGGTCATAGTTAGCTACGTGCCAAAAATATCAGAGGTGGATTTAGAAAGAGTAAAAGTTCT
>JAATVT010000165.1 GCA_014523685.1 Nitrososphaerales archaeon TH5893 | reverse complement strand
GAAACAACAAAACTGGATACAATAACTAATGAGGGTTTAACTTGGATAAACATAGAGAGACCCACTCGTGATACAATGGAGAATTTACTAGCAAATAGAGGATTTCATTTTCACGAATTGGATATAGATGACTGCCTTTCAAAAATTCAGATTCCAAAGATTGATAAACACAATGAATACATTTTTGTTGTATTACATTTCCCATCTTCCCCTATCCATGCTGCAATAAACTCTGCAAAAAAGAAAGCAAGAAAAGCTTCTACAACGACCTCACACTTTAGCCAGTTATCGGTATTTGCAGGATGGAATTTTTTAGTAACGATCCATCAAGGCGACTTTCAACCGCTGAATGACCTATTTCAACAATGTAAGCAAGGAAATATCAGCCAAAAAGAAGAGATTATGGGCAAAACATCTGGATATTTGCTTCATACCATTATTGATGTCTTGGTAGATGATCTTTTTCATATGTTGATGAAAATAGTTGGAAATCTTGAAGATATCGAAGACGCTGTGTTTGATGACAAGGTAGAGGTTGTTAAAGAAATCTCGCTTCTCAGGAGAGAAATTACTATACTTAGAAGGATAGTATACCCACTAAAGAGAATAGTATCGGATATCACTCGAGACATACAGCGATTCTCAGAAGAAAATTTAACAGAATACTTCAATGATGTAGAAGACCACATAAATAAGGTTCTAGAGGTTCTGGAAACTTCGAGGGAAACGATCGAAATCTATAAGGATACTGACTTTATGCTCAATACAGAGAAAACCAATCAGATACTTGCTATCCTTACGATTGTATTTTCATTGTCTATTCCCGCTACCATAATCGGAACTTTTTACGGTATGAATATTACCTTACCTGGGGGCCTTGAAACTGGGCCTTGGACTTTTCTCGGTACCTATACTACTCTTATAATCATGCTCATTCTATCCGTGGCAGCCGCATTTTTGATGTATTGGTCTTTTCGAAGGGTTGGGTGGGTCACTAGTAGTAGAAGAAGAAATAGCAAATAGTATTAATTATGTCAGAGTCAGGATGCAGCAGTCTGTGACACAGAATGAACACATTAATAAAGTCATACGAAGTCTGAATTATCAAAAAGAATATCGTTAGTCGCAAATTCATCATTTTCCTTTTTCGGTCCATCTGATTCGACTTTTCATGTAAGGATGAAAAGTCCTTTTGATCAAACCCAGTTGTCAATTTTATGACCTGATATCATGCCACGACGAAAAACCTTCCATAATATTTGTACTCACAATTGCTTAAAATTAGTGAAAATTAGATTTATCCAGAATATGGGCATATTAAATTTGAGGATGACTTAGAGAATCCAACATTCGAAAAATGCTAGATGTAAAATTGTTCCATATGAAAGTTCATTGGGTTGATAGGCTAATTGTAATCAATACCACAAATTTTCTTATGTAAATCAACTTCGGGAATTTGAATATTGGGTTGTTAGCCCCCCAAGAGTACTTAAATAAGTAGATCTCGATATAATTGAGGCTTGTCCTTAAACAAGACTCCTGTAAAACTAAAGTGGACTAATCTTATGTAACATTTCCTCCTGATTTAAATACCTATCTATTATCTACAGAAAATACTAGTAAGTAGAATATGTATTAGAGTTCCTAATTTTTTTCTCATAAAGCAAATATAGAGTTCTGCTAGAAGGTAACTGTAATCTCATAGTGAATAAAATCGCTTACGAAGGTATAGCAAATAGAAAGTCATATATTCTCCTAGCAGTAGTTATTTTACTTCTTTCAACTTTTTTGGTGAATTATAGAGTTATTAGCTCTTATGGGCAACAATCTACGATAAATAGCACAGCGGATCAAATTAATCCGAGCTTAGAATCTCAAGACAAAGGAAAGCTACTAGCAACTCCTGAGCCTGCCGCAAATGACTTAAACACAGTTGAGGGGGAACAATCCGGTACGATTAACGACGGCAGTAAGGAAAAAGCAACAGAAACGCAGGCGAAACAAAACAATGCGGACGAGGCAACTAGAAACTCCGTAAAAGATGATAATGGTGACTCCAACGAGGTTTCTGGCACACCCCAATCAAATGAACCTGAAGAAGATGATAACCAGAATAGAGATGATAACCAGAATAGAGATGATAACCAGAATAGAGATGATAACCAGAATAATGATGATAGGCAAGATTCTGAGAGTGAAAATGATGATGAAAATGATGATGAGAGCGAGGAAAATGATACACCTCTCGACTTTGAAGCGACAACTGGACTGCCTTTCCCTTAACCACAAATTATCATTATTAATTATTGAAATTCAGAAAAGCCTCCGTATCTTTAGCTAGAATAATAAGAAAACTAATTTAGAAAAATATTACATATAAGGCAAAGTTGGAAGATGACGTGTAACCGGACTTGTGTCTTCTTTCTAACCAAAATTTTCGTAAACATTGAATAATTGTATCCCCGTATGGAACGATATGGCATTCATGGAGATCATGCAAATGAATCTTGTCCACTGAGCAGTTCACATTTCTGTGGACGCTGTGCGATAAGGTTCATTCATTAGAACGATTTAGGATAGAGTCATTATGATATAGATATTCTTGAAAAATACTAAGACGTAGCGGATGCATGTAAAAAATTAAGAGGTCCTACACAGAGAATCTTCTATTAGCATGAGAATATCTTCAGATCAATTCGGCTAATCGTAGCTTTATTCCCTTTTAAATTCTTTGTTCAGGATTTAATCAGTGGTATAGAGTACTTTTCTACAAGTAGTTAACATACCAGGTCTTGTCATCAGTTCATAAATAATACAATTGAAGTGGCCAATAGGAATTAACATTCCTGTTGACGTCATGATCATGTATAGATGAATTCCAATCAGTCAATCACTTTTTCTAACTATCGCTAAGAAAAATAAAACTAAGATAGCAAGTGTCATGGAAGATGAAAGGATATCTATAATCGGAGTCTCTTCTAACAAACCAAAGCTCTCCTCTAATGAACCCAAAATTAACTGAGCTGCAAACAAAGAGAAGGCAATCGCTGCAAATATTATTTTCTTCAGTCCAGTTCTTCGATAGGCCAATATTGACAATGCTAATAGAAGAAGAGAAAAGATTCCAATTGCGGCCTGAATAACACTTTCTATACTGTCATACCACTCTTCTTCAATTAACTCAGTTTGAAGAAATATTCCCGAGAATAAGAAAAACAATGTTGACAAAGCTATTCCCTCCAGTCCTACAAGGAACATTATTTCTTTTCACTCCTAGACATAGATAAAAAAATTTCAATTAATCTATCGCTCCACCTTTCCCATATGGCAGGATAGTAATTTCGCATTAGAGTTGTAATGTATTTGGAAGAAACCTTCCTGTCATGTAATTGATATCTCTTATATTTGCCTTCTTTGACTTCATCGACTAGCCTAAGCTCAATCAAACGTTTTATATGCCAAAAAACAGATGCTGCAGATATCCCAATACTGTTTACAATATCTGTCTGAGTGGGTGCATGCTGTTCCATTATAAACATAAGGACTTGTCTTGCTGTTTCTTGGCCTAAAATTTGTAGAATTTCCTTTTCATTATTCTGGAAAACTCCAACGGGAAAATAATGTTTATACAAACCACTTCGGTTAGAAGTTATTCTTCCTATTTTCTCTAATCTGTCTGTATGGTATTGTACAGTTCCCTGAGAGATCTGAATCATTTCCTTGATTTTACGCAAATGGCACCCTGGATTGTTTTGAATAAATTGCAATACTCTCTCTGCGGTTTCTCCCAGCTCGTCCACCACAATCTACCGGCCCACCATAAGAGATTCTATACAATAGATACATAACGTATAGACCGTATTGAAAAAGAAAGAATAATAACATCTGTTGGCTCTTAAATCATGCAATGAATGTTTGATGTCATGGTATGAATAATATAAAATGTTTCTGGTACAAGTGACTAAATTGATCATGAATTGCTAACTTAATTATGTAACGACACTTGGTATCTTGTACATCATGATTTATTGATTTTCAATAGATAGAATTGGCTCACATGAAAACAAATTCACTTTGGTTGATAGGTGTCACGATCGCAAGCATGGTAGTATCGATGAATTAGATAAATGCACATAATCATCTTCAGGACTTATGGGTTAATCAAGGAACTATTTGGCATATTGTCCCTATTCGCTTCAGATTCTTGAATAGAAACTTCATTCTCAGAATTCAATTTCATATTGGTCTCAATATCACTTTGAACCTCCGTATTTTTTTCAGATTCAAAGAGGTCATTTGACGAAGGAGACGATGTCTGATTTACGTCTGAAGTAGATCCATCCTGTAACCCTTCTATTTCCAAATCACTGCCAGTATTATCCTGAATCTCTGGATCTTCTTCAGATTCAAAGAGGTCATTTGAAGAAGGTGATGACGAAGGAGATGATGTCGTATTTCGACTCAAGTCGCTGAATAGATCGATTTGCCGAAAATACAAGACATATTGATCAAAACTTTCTTTGTTTATCATAAACGTGCCGTAAACATCAATCCATCGGGGTTCGTTATAAGGCCCTGGTTCATTGACGGTGTCGACAGAAATGGGGTTAAAAATAATAGGAAGAAATGCAATAACAACTGTGATCATACAGCACAAGAAAGAATCTTCGACCAATAATAATTTCTGGTGATGATAAATAATAAATGTGTCTATAGTGACTAAACCCCAAGCAGTAACTAAAATCTGCCCTTCAGAAAGATAAAATAAGAACGTCTATTGATTCTTGTCTCATTGTTGATAATTATGATTTCTCTAAATTTAGCAGTAGTTCTTTTACTTCTGGCAACACTTTCTATTTATTCATCATTCAAAAGTAATTTTGCTGCTGCTCAAGAGAATAGTTCAACATCAACTAATGTTAGCATTATTGGGAGCAACATCGCCAATAATAGTAGAAGCGATACAATTGAAAATCCTTACTTACTAATCCCTCGTGACCTTCCTAATTCTGGAATAGACGTAAACACTTTCCCAGTCGGTATTGCAGTTAATCCTAACACGGGAAAGGTTTATGTCGCGAACGAATTTTCTAATACGGTATCTGTTATAGATACAGAGACAGACAGGGTTAAAAGTACCATCAATGTTGGCGATTTTCCGTACGGAATAGATACAAATCCTCTTAACAATAGAGTCTATGTGACAAATAGAGGATCAAATACTGTGTCTGTTATTGACGGCTCCATTGATACTAAATTACTTGATATATCTGTGGGTAAGTCACCCGTCGGGATAGCAGTTAATCCAACTGCCAACTGGATTTACGTAACAAACCTGGATGAAGGAACCCTTTCTGTTATCGATGGCATAACGAACAGGGTGATTGATACGTTACCAGTAGGCACAGCACCTTACGGTGTGGCAGTTAATCCCTTAACAAACACGCTTTATGTATCAGATATTGTGTCAGATACTGTTTCAGTTATAAATGGAGAAACAAATAATATAACTGATAAAATAACAGTTGGAGAACAACCAACAGGTTTGACAATTGACGTCACCGAAGGGAGTAACAAACTATATGTTGCGAATCATAATTCAAATTCCATATCAGTAATTGATACATCATCTAATGAGGTAATAAACAATATAGCATCTGTCGGCGATTCACCTGTCGGAATAGCGATTAACTCCATAAGTAACAAATTATATGTAAGCAATATAGCATCAAATACAGTATCGGTTATTGATACTAGAGCTATAGGTATAGACGAGAGTATCAAGAACAAAACAAATTCTAACCATGAATCGTTAACTACTACTAAGAATAATATCAGCGCGATCATTAAAGAAATAAGTGTAAACCCTACTTTGAGAGATTCATACAGTGGAGAGGATTCATTGGTGAATTTACCTAATAATATCGGCTTTCCACTTCTTGCAAGCCACATAACTATTAATCCATACGAAAAGAGAGTATATGCAACGAACACTGGATCAAATACTATCTCCATCATAAACGGCGAAAGCGATGAGGTCGCCGTAAGGCTAACATTTAATGTTAATCCCCCAAACGCAGGGGATATACAATGTAATGGGCTAAAAAACCCATCGGGAAATTCTTCCTCATATGATAGAGGTCAAATACTCGAATGCCTCGCATTACCAGAACGCGGATATGCTTTCGCATCCTGGTCTGGCATTGCAAACGAACCAAATGCTAATCCCCTCAAACTCAAAATATCAAGTTTCGGCACGCTAAATGCCAATTTTCGCACCGCAATAACCCCTGAAGTATATATATTTGCACTTGTTGGTATCGTAGGTGCGGCATCAGTATTTGTAGGATGGTATTACAAATATGGTCAGAGACGATATATCAAGAGATACCTGACTAGGATACAATCGACTTATGATACGTTACATGAAAAAGATGTGCAACAATGCATTTCACAATTGCATGGCATAAGAAGGGAATTAATTTACCTTTTTAAGAAAGGCTCTTTATCTGATTCTCATTATAATATTCTAGATAAAAAGGCATCAGATTACATTGAAACTGTTAGGGATGAAAGAGAAGAGAAAGATGAATGATAAATACTTACGTATTTAATTCGACTAGAATAATATAAAAATAAGACATCCATGTCATCATTATCCTCCTATACCTCACAGCCATTTTTCTCCTTTTTCGTATATGGGTATACAAAAGGTTACAAATGGCTGGCAGAGCTTCTATTCAAACGACAAAACGTTTTGTACTGAATCTACATTCGGACTAATACTTTTATTGACTCCGTATCCATAGATCTTCACTTTATCTCAATAAATTGAATAAATCTCTATTGGTGATTCCGCAGTCCTACAAATCTCATGCATAAAATGTATAAGGAGTTTCGTCCTAATAGATAGGATTATGGATAACGACAGAACAGTATCCCTAAAGGTACTTGAGGCCTATACACGAGATGTAGGTAGGGGAGTAGCTCGAATTGACTATGATTCTATGGATTCCTTAAGTGCATCTACTGGAGATGTTATTGAAATTAGAGGTAAACGTAGAACAGTTGCTAAAT
>JAATVT010000164.1 GCA_014523685.1 Nitrososphaerales archaeon TH5893 | reverse complement strand
GTCGTGTAGCGTATTAGTTTACGTGTTCCATATGTCACAACAAAATATCTATCCTATGAAAGAATGGCATCTCGAAAATATGAAAAAGACAATTATAAAGTATGTCACTGGTTTATTGGATACTGCTACGTTATATCAAAGAAAACAGCATAAAAAGTATAGCGGCAACTTGTCAAAGGTCCACAAAAGTATAACCTTTGATATCAGACACGGTGTCACAACAATGGAGGTTCTTGACTTCTTAGAGAAGGTTAGATATGGCCGCGAATTTGCTAATATTAGAGATAAAGAAGAAAGTATGGAAAGACTAGATCTGATAAAGATACACTTTACTACCCCTATGCCATACTAGTAGTGACCTAAGGTATTTTTCAAAGATATCTGGTTTCTCTTAGTTTTTGCTAACTACCTGTGATGGGCCTCCTGCTGTTTTTTTGTACATGTAGGTTTTTGTCAACCTGCCGTCTCTAGTTTTGATATATCTTGGTATTCTAATGTAATATATAATAGTGGATAGAGGTATGTCATAAGTCTGCTCAAGGAGTAAGACTAAAGCTGCCCCAGATTTAACTAATGATCACTTAGTCGAGTTGGTTAGTCTAAACCGCATTCCCTCTATTACCACTTATTCAACTCTTTCTCCCACGATGCGTCGAGTCCATATTTTGTATTTCCTCAATGGCCTTATGGTGTTTTTTTGGTTGTTCATAGATTGAAGAGAATTTAATGGAACTCGAAACCGAAAAAAGATCACAGCTAAAGCAAATAGTTGTTCTTGTAAGGCCATTATAGCGTTGAGAATGAATATTAAGCTCTAAGATGAAATGAAATATCAGATGAATTCATAGTAATACTATGCCTCACATCATAATCGAATCTGTATTCTTCATTTTTGATGGAAGGAAATGATTTGGTATCTCTAACACAGGAGGGGGGCACTTCGTGACGTCCTTATGATTCTCTTATACACTGATGAGAAATGGATGATGCACATCAAATACACCTTAGAAAATGGACAGAGAGGGACCTAGGAAAGAAAGAATCCTAGCTTTTCCAATGTCAGATAATGCAGCCATGATGATGATAAGGTCAAGAGGTCGATGCGGACCTAATAGCCAATCTGACAAACATTGAAGTCATTTCAAAACTATATATTCTGTTATCAGTTCCTCTTGCCTCAAAGAAAGGAGGAGACGTATCATTTATCTGTTTGAATTTCAATTGTGCACCATTCGAGTCTTGCGCTGCTCCACCTAACATCTCACCAACAGACATAGTGTGACCATCTATAACTTGAGCCATTCTTTTCTTATCTAAATAATATCTATTGATTAATATCAGAAAGACTAAGCTCGATTTGACAATATTGTACATTATGCTGTAACAAACTGCAACTGGACCAGTTGAATTTTTAGATAAGAACCACAAGTAACTCGAATCGACAGATAGAATCAAAAGCATTAAGTGGGAAAACAATCAGACTTCAGATACACCGGTAGCGAGGGTTGGCACAGATAATGGAGCAATATTTGGACCCATACCAGTATTTGCTGCTAATGGAATTCTGGGTGAAGTGGCAGCAAAAGAGGAATATCCAGAAGAAGAGTAAGGAGAATAGATACTAGAAGTATCTCACTTCACTTCTTGCCACTGCTAACTACTTGTCTCCAGTCTTCAATTATTCAGTAGTCATGACATGTCATAACAATAGAGGATAGAAGCAGGTGATAGGTTCTGCCTAAAAGAGCATAAGCACGCCACGGGATTCGTTTACTCCGTTCTCCTCACGTTGATTCCTCTATTGCAGCCTGGTATCACAAGAGGTTTTTTGTTTGAGTATCATGATCTGAATATCTAGAACACTCCGCTTGTTGTTGTCTCTTCTCGTATTGACTCTATTCCTTGGCCCAACTCTTGTAGCGTATCTATCTATCTGTTTTGTCCTCAGGATAATGCAATTGATAGCATCTGTTCTGTCAACTCCGCCGGTACAAAGATCCATGATGTACCTGTAACGAACATTTGCTAAAGCTCTAGCTTGCATTCATGTTTTATGGTCCATTGCCGTTTCTGTTTATGTCCAGAGTTTGTCATAGGTTTCGTTTCATTCCTATCATGATTTTCTGATATTCTTCTAGAATAGTTCATGGATAAACTTCTGAAGTCTCGTCCGAGTACCAAAATGACACATGAATCTTTACAATAATTGGCTTTGTTTTAGAGTGAATTGTTGGGATTAAATTATTTTCTGTATGTCTTTAAAAGTCACTTCATTTATTATTTGCGGCAGCGATTTCTTTTCAAATTCATTTTTCCTCATACGCTCGCATTAGAGCCATTATGTCGAGCTTACGCATCTGAAGTAGTGCCTTCATGACTCTATCGGATTTCTTGGTGTCCTTGTCTTGCAGCATCTTGCCCAAAACAATGGGAACAATTTGCCATGAGACTCCGTATTTGTCCTTGAGCCAACCACATTGCTGGGCCTGCTTATCTCCACCCTCGGAAAGCTTCTCCCAATAATAGTCAATTTCTTTTTGCGTCTCACAACGCACTTGGAACGAAATGGCTTCATTGAATTTGAAAACTGGACCACCGTTGAGGGCTACAAATTTTTGCCCTTCAATTTCAAAATCTACGGTCAACACCGATCCTGCTTCTCTTCTATGAATCTCATACCCCTCTTTTCCATAGCGCGTAACATCGCCAATCTTTGAGTTTTTAAAAACGGATGCATAAAATGTCGCTGCCTCCTCAGCTTTATCGTCGAACCACAAACATGGGATAATTTTTTGCATACGGAGAATAGTATATAAAGTATAGTTTATAAGTATGTAAGGGATCAAAAGTATAGTTTTTGCAATCCATCGGGTCGCAGACTAGGCATTTAAATGATAGATGGAAATGATAATACCAAAAATTATCTTGTAGTATCGAAGTTACTTGGATAGGATATAGAAAAATACAGTAGCTTTTTTTCATTCGTCAGTGCTGCTGCTCAACTAAGTGGTGAGGATAAAATTCCAAGGGCGATATAATCAGATATATTCATTCGGATTCACAGCACACAATTTTTTCTTCTGTATAGAACACATATTAAGTAATACGGAAGAATTCTATAGTTATGATGAGGAGAAATACAAGGAAATGATATTTGGCGCCACGGAAATAGTCTTAGGATATTTTGAATTTTTAGTTTGTACTGCTTGTGCAGAAATTTAGTACTTTTCTTTGAGGGTTTATTGTGATGATTGCTTTTGGTTTTGAGGATCCCAGTGAATCCCTTTAAATATAACTCAGCATAGTAGAAAAACTGAGATTTTTATCCATCTAACAGTCAATTTCATCTTCTTTAGGGCTATCAGGTTCAATGTCATTTTTTATAAGCTTCCACTGATTAGCATACAATACACCGGTGACATCACATTCAGATATATTCGCTGTATCCTCATTGCTAAGTCTCTGACTCATTAGATCGGCAGCAAAATTAGCATGCCCCAGTCCCAAAGCATGACCCATTTCGTGCACTGCAATTTCCTCTAATTTTTGAGAGCTATATTGGACTCCAAAGGTCTCTGATTCATATTCAACATAGAAGGCGGCCTTTGGAAGAATTATAGTTGCTTTGTTTATTAGTCCCTCATCATCATATTTTATCATCGTGGCTCCTGCGACCATCCCACCAAAGCCTTCTACGAATTGTACTTCTATATCAGCATCATCATTTTCCAGAGACATAGAAGTGATTTCAACTAGCTTCAAATTTGAAACTCTCGCGTTCCATTCCTTTACTGCATTTTCAACTGCGTATCTTAAAGAAGGAACAAGATTATCCTCGATATTTATGCCATAGTCATCGCTCTCATCTGATTCGTCCTCCTCATCTTCATCATCATTCTCCTCATCCTCATCCTCATTCTCTATTATTCTGTATGTCAATATTCCGTCAGCAAGCCTTTCATCCCAAGCACAACATATGTCTATTGAGTTAGTAGCACTTTGTTCCTTGTCTCCCTCTTCATTTTCATTATTATCGTCGCCGCCGTCATTTTCATCTATCTCTTCATCATCACTTTCATCCTGTGCATAGATAGTCTGTGACAAAGGGGATGAGTTGGTGTAGTCTGATATGCCTTCTTGTGAATTAAAGAATTGAACACTGATATACATTAATTCAGAGACTAAACCAGGAAGTAGCAGTAGGACGAAAAGAGGTATTCCTACAAATGACGACATTTATTCGAGTCGAAAGTATAGTAAATAAGTAGTATTATAAAGATTCTGAGTATGAACAGAACGATGTCGAGAAATATTGCCACAATCATATTAAGAGTTAAAAACCTGAAGAAACTTTCATTACGACGGAGTATAATGAGTTTGTGGTATGCTTATTAAATTAGAAAATTTGAAAATATAAAAGTAAGGCAGAGTTTCAAAATGATAGTTCAACCTACAAAAGTCACCTGTTATATGTATTTCTCTTTCACGTCATTTCTATACTTTCTTAGTAAACTGGTAATCTTCGGGCTGATTACAATATTACAGTATGGAGCGTCCTTATGGTCTTCATAGTAATTTCTATGATACTCTTCAGCAACATAAAAGTTCCTTAATGGGGAAATTTCTGTTATAATAGGGTCTGCGTATAATCGTTCATTATCGAGTTCTGCTTTTAATTTCTCAGCAGTTTCTTTTTGTGATTGATTATGAAAAAAATTGCCGATGCCTTGTCTGTTAAGAGTTGTTGGATCATGTGTGTGCCAAAAGATTTCAAGTAATTTTTTAAAGGTTATTACTTTTGGATC
>JAATVT010000163.1 GCA_014523685.1 Nitrososphaerales archaeon TH5893 | reverse complement strand
TTCAGTTTGTAAATCATGATGTCCTGGAGGTAGGGAGCTCGAGTCTTGCCAGATTCAGAGATATCAAAGTGACTATGTACACAACGAGGAAACAAACTATCCTCTCATTAGTATTATTTAAGAGGTTCAGGTTTCGCTGGGTAAAAGTGCGCACAATTATAGTCATATAGTACCCAATAAACTGAAAATTACAGTTATCTTCAATTATTTACAAGTCACTTCTTAGAAGGCTTGCCCGAAAAGGTCGGTGCAACAAGAAGCTTTAGTACATTATATAGCAGAGGCATGCAAATTTATGGAGTTATTATGTATCTTACCGTCACCAACAATTTGATTTCATCTCTTCTGTTAATTTTAATTTCATTATACTTACTGCTAATACTTACCCTTCTCACTAGTTACATATCAATATTAGATGCTCAGACAAATGAGACTCAAATTGCTGACAGAAGGAATGAAGCAACCGCATATATTAATAATAGTCTGAAAACTAGTTCTGAACATAGTGTTAACAGTGATGATTTCAGTATTTTGAGTCCTCCTTTTATATCTCCAAATCCTGTTGGATCCGAAGGACAAGTAAATATTTCAATGAATCATAGCGAGAGTAGTATAGCTGTTGAATCTATAGTGGTTAATATTCAGGGACCTAATCTAGGCTCAACTAATCCACAGTTAACTCCTCCAACAATCGGTTCTATAGCTATGCATCTCGCGTCGGATACCGAACGAGATGGATTGTGGCGTGGAAACTTTAGCTTTCCGAATTATCTTCCAGATGGAAACTATTTGTATACTCTGGTGGTTACAGACAGTAAGAGTAAGGTTAGAACAATAGGTCCATTCAGTGGTATAATACTTGATAGAAGTGGGCCAGACTCTCCTGAAACAATGATAGTCTCTGCAATAGACAGCGAGGGCAAAGCGATCTCTAATGGGGGAATCACAAACACATCCAATATTACGTTCGTGTTTGATGGGAGGGACAACACTGGAGTAGTACAATTGTTCGAATGTAATTTAGATGACCTAACAATATTTAGTGAGCATGGACACGAGGAGGATCCAGATCAGTTGCCATCTACGTATTCTAGTTGTTTTTTTCCCATGAAAATTTCTGCAATAGTTGTTGGAGAGCATGCTTACGTCAACCTCGGTGCAGGAAACCATACTTTTAAAGTTAGGGCAGTTGACAATGAATACGACTTCGATACAACGCCAGCCAACTTTTCTTGGAATATTCTACCTCCAGTTTCTCATTGATATAATGTATAAACATAGTAGTTGTCAATATTTTTTCGGATAGCAAGGTACAAGGATGAGACAATCAGAAAAGAATGAATACAAAATAAAATTGATTGTCTGTCTAGAAAATCTATTCTGCCATTACATATCGTCTCGATAACACATACAGCGCTCCTCCAATTCCCGCGATAGCAGCAACGACTAATGCAAGAACTAGGGGTGACGATACTTGTAGTATTGGATAGTCCGCATCCGCTTCACCGGCCGATGTTTGGTGACCAGACGGGGGTGGGGGATTTTGTTGGGGTGGTGGATTGAACGCAGGGGCGGGATTTTGTTGGGGTGGTGGGTTTATTATTGTAGTATTAGATGTGTCTATTTCTTGGGATGATCCTTGCTGACCTAAATAAATAAGCGATAAAAGAGAGAATAGAACGAACACAGAACAGAACGATCTCTGCCAAAAGTTGTTTGTGTTGTCAAAATACAATTTTAAACTCGGAAAAAACAAGGTTAAGGACCTACTTCAAGGAGCTACTGTACCGTTTTACTACAAGTAGCTTGCCAATATTTCCTTCGACTATTCTGCTCTCTTCTGTATTGATAACATTTGCAGGGACTAACATTTTTAGCGATGTGTCTATAATAGGATAATCAACTGCCAACGGATCAATCAAGCAAATATCTTCTGTTGAATTCGAGGCGGTGGGAGGAGGGTTGTCAATTAATTCCGATCTTTTGAATATCCAATTCTGAGACTCTTGCATAATTCAATCCTCACAGAAAGTTCTATCAGTAATCTCTATAAAGGCATTACGAGTTAAATGACCTTGTCATTCTCCACACTTAGAAAAATCCGTTGCACTTGTAATAATATTGATATACTCACCAAAATAGGGGATTCAATATTTTTCCACCTCTTGAGATGGAGAAATTGAATATGATACCATGTCTCAGTCGATTCTGGGTTGTTTTATACAAGCTATATAAATACTAATTTTTATTTTATGGAACATATGTTATTCAGCCGTCCCAGCTTGGTATTGTTACTTATTGTGTCTGCAATGTTTGTTGGTTCCTTATTAGTAATAAATGCTCAAATGATGGAAGACCCAAAAGTAACTATATCTTTTCCCGATCCTAACCAAGAAGTTGAGGCTGGTGCATTGACAATATTTGGAAGCTCGTCAGATAATGCATTAAGGCCATGTCAAGTTTCCGTTTTATTAAATGAAGTGTGGCCATATCAAAACGTTACCCCCACCGGTCCGGAGGGTAACAGTGACTATTCTAAATGGAAGTTTACATTCGATCCCTATTATACAATGATAGAGGAAGGACAAAATGAAATAGCTGCTAAAATAGTCTGCATCCAAAATGATGATACTAATTCATCTGCGTTTCACAAATTAGGCGTGACAACACAAAAAGCTTGAACTACAGTGTATCAAACGTAATGAATGTACAATCTGCTTTCTTTTGTTTGTTATAGGAAAGGGGCTCTTTTCAGTGACAATATGATAAAGTTATCGTGGACTAGGTCGCTAGCGGCTCTTACCACATATGCAGTAGTTTTCACCTATTCTTAGTAATGTTGATATACGCATGGAGAAAGGACCAGAAAGACCGGGGACATTCATTTTAACATGCATTACACTTAAATGTCTACTCAAAGTTTTAATCTTAGCAATTCCAATTTATGATTATTTGGTAGGATATTACCGCACTTAGGATTCTTGCATAGATTATAAATCTTCTGATAAAGTGATAATAGCTATATGTAATTCACAAATCTTACCGAGGTATACAGCTTGGTCATGAATCAGTCTTACAGATGTAAGAAGATACGGGAGTGTGGTTTTTAGGAGGACAACATAATCCAGTATTCTCTTGACGAATAGTAATTAATTCAAGTGCAGACAATAATGTCCTTTATTCAAATACAATAGTCAATACTAGTTATCCCATAAAAGTTGAATTAGGCGAATCAACTAATATTACACTATCAAATAATAAGATAATTATAGAAATGCATAATCGTATAGAGTATATGTGGTTAAAATGGAGCATCACTTTAGAAGAAATGAACCCTGAGCGTCGTACAGAGCCTAGCTCTTCCTGAGAAGGAAATATCCCTCTAATGCCGGATTATTACAATGTGGCTTTGGGGAATTTTCTTGGCACTGATTCCTGTATATTAGCATTTGTTTGTCACAAGCAGGGAGCAACTCTGTACTCCCACCTGCATCCTCATTAGTAGAATTATCCAAATTATCTACAGCTCTTAGCTCCTGCTGTGCGACATTACGACATGTGTAGATTACATCATTTGGCTCCTTTGTTGCCCAAGATTCTAATCTTTGTGAAATGCTATCTTGTTTCTCAGGTGGGGGCCTTGTATTTACAAACCATACTACTACTATAATTAAGACTACAAAAGGTATAATAGCTCCTACCGTCTTGATCGTTGATTCCATATTTTATCTTGTAAAAGCGGTCATATAATATGGCCATTTACTAAACAAGCAAAGTTATAAATAAATGCAGTGCTTACTAGTTGCTCTAGTTTCTATTTCCTACCGAAAGCAGCACAGTAATACCCCCTCTAAGAATTCTGATAGAGCATCATATTGCTTCAAATCTTATTCTCAGTCCAATTAGCATAGAATGTCAAACTCATATGGCCAAGATTTATTCTCTTTGATTTTACAAGGCAAATTTCATTAGCGCCTATATCACTTCAAACCACAAAAAAGAAAAAGTCACTAAACTATAGGCTCTATTATCAGCCTCACAAATACATTCACTTGCAAACAGATGAAATTAAAAATCATGTACCTTGACGCATCCCTGGATTATGTAGGAATGACATCTTGACCTGATAGGTTGCGCATAACACTATTCCTATGCTTGCAGATGATTTGGGTTGAAGTAGAAGAATCCACATTCATTGCTAGTTCATTTCCTTGTTTCACCATCTAGCATGGCCCATAATGGCATTATCACTATCATTTAGACTTTTGTTCCCTAATTTATCTACCTCCATACTGCTTTTCTTAGTGTTACGGCTGCGTAGGGCAACAACCAAACAAATACAAAAATTGACATTAAAGACAGCAATGGACGGTACAACCAATTTGGACTGCCAGGATTACGTAGCCTATAGTCAATCCCAAAAATCATGCCAATAAAAAGCACTCCCGAAAAGTAGTATAATGGTGAAAGATAATCTCCTGCCAATGGCATCATAATAAATGCCTGTAATACTACAAAGGGACGAATAAGCTTTAACCCAGCCTGAAGATAATATACTATTGCCGTTGGAAAAGGTCTCCTCCAATAGATTTTCCCTGTAGCAAAGATACTTCTAATGAAGCTTTTCCTCCAACGAATTTGTTGCCTAATAAGCTTAGACATAGTATTTGGCTCTGTGCAGTATACTATGATACTAGGACTGTATTTTAGCTTCCATACCTCATTGCTGTATTTACCCATTTTAGCCCCGAGGATGTAGGCGGTTAATCGTCTATCTGTTGAAAATTTAAACTCTTTTCCCAAAAACTTGTCATTTGCCCATGCGTGTACGAAAGGTCTAATGGCTTCTCTTCTATAAGCTGTGAATGGACCGCAGCAGCAAGTGAGTGAAGAGAAAGAACTTTCTAGTCCTTTAAGTATTCTACAAGAATTGTCCAACCACACATCTTTTATCTTTTGTATAGCGTTACCGTTATGAGTTGTTCCTTCTACTCCTTCTTTTATATGGGCAGTGATTGCTCCAATCCCTTTGTCGCTCAGTATTATCTTGACTGCTTTTTCTATCGAATCTATGGCGACTACAGTATCACTGTCAATAGGGATCAAGATTTCGCCTGATGAAATATCTATTCCCCTTTCCACTGCTTTCTTTTTTCCTAAATTATTAGTTAGATGAATTATGCGGAGATTTTTATTCTTTTTTTGCATTTCATCCAGTATCTGAGGAGTCTTATCAGTGCTTCCATCCTCTACTACGATGACTTCTTTATTTTGGTAAGACGAATCAAGACAAGATTGAACACATTTTTCAATTATCCCTTCCTCGTTCTTTACAGGAATAATGACAGATACAAGAGGACCAAAACCTACATCGATCCCCTGGGCGATGTCGTATGGATCTTTATATTTCAAGTATGCAAAAAATAAATATGAAAATAGAACAAATGTAGTAATAAAACTATATATTCCTATAAGAACGTTTATCTGAGTTGCGTATAATACAATATAAACTTTGAATGCTAATATGATGCCTACTCCGACGAGTAACATGTACCTTATTAGCCATCGTTTTCTATCAAGCTCTACCCTTCGGTATTCCTGGCGTTGCAGTTGAAGATTTATTGTCACGTAAGTTTTTCTCCAAAAGCGTGGCCAAAAATTACATTAGAGCCTAAATTTATGCTCTCATTGAAACGTAATTTTAATGAAAAGAAATACAAAGGATGTTTCAAGCTGTTGCAGTTACCTCATGATTTGTTGTTGGGTCAATTGATGAGATTCAGTGGAGATGTCTAAATTCTCGACAGGGGAAGTGTTTTTGGCCTGCTGCCCTGCCATTAAGAACAGCTGTGTAGAGTTTACTTTGTGCCTAATTGATTTTGCAGGGACTCCTGCAACTATGTCTTCATCAGGAACATCATGTATTACTGATGCTCCACATCCTACAATTACCTTTTTGCCGACTTTGATTTTATTCTTTAATGTGCAGTTAAGTCCAAGCCATGTATTGTCACCAACTATTGTGCTGCCTCCAATAATTGTGCCTGCTGTAAGCTCGCAATTTAGTCCTAAAATAACATTGTGAGCTACATGGACTAGTCCATCGAGTTTAGTACCATCGTTTATAACGGTGTCTGAAAGTGAACCCCGCGC
>JAATVT010000162.1 GCA_014523685.1 Nitrososphaerales archaeon TH5893 | reverse complement strand
CGGAGTCCAAGATGAACCTTCCAGTGAAACCAATGATTCAGTTGTGAACAACGAAGAAAATAATGACAATAATGAGGAGGCCGGCAGCAATCAGGAAGGAGCCACCAATAGTGGACTCTTTGGTGACGATCCATTCTTTGATTAGCATCTATATTTAACCGACAAGCGAATATGCTAGTCAAGGTTAACAACGTATACAAAGTAGAAAAAAAGGTTAATGTAACCCTGCTCGATATTGATGATTTCGGTTCTCTAGTTCCAATAAAGGATTTGGACCTACGGATAGCGCCCGATGATAACTCCATTACTGAAATATTAGCTAATTCCCCATATGCTGCTATTTTTACTGAAGGTAGTGATGAAAGTAACAGTATGATTATTTTGGCTAATGGAATAACTATGGATGAAATAAATAGTGAAAAACGTAAGACTATAGAAAAAGCTGAGTCTAGGATTTAGTTATACTACCCGCTGGCGTCTTCAAATAGTAGTTTTTCACAAATCATCCCAATATCCTAATTCTCCATACTTCGTGAAATCAGACAACGATATCTAATAATCTCTGTCTTATAGCTGCTAACTATAAATGTCCTTTGCAGATGTAAAAGGAATTCGTACCTTCTACAGAGAATATGGAAATGCTAAAGATGCGGACGTGCTGTTCATACATGGTCTTGGATCCTCATCGATTGTATGGAGGGATATTCCCGACGCGTTATCTGTGGGTTATCATGCAATTGCCATTGATCTAGTGGGATTTGGAATGAGTGATAAACCTGAGGAACCTGGCTATTATACAATCGAAGGATTTAGCAAATTTATTGCAGATTTTCTCGAAACAATCGTAAGGGAAAAGAGGGAATCATGTAAACTAACTTTGATTGGCCACTCACTGGGAGGATATATAGCCACACAAATTGCAATTGAACATAAGGAAAAGATCGAAAAACTGGTGTTGGTTGATTCCTCAGGACTCCTTGAGGGCCCTACTCCCTTACTTAATGACTACTATGCTGCAGCTATGGAGATTAACCCAATTAGAAGATATGAAAAAATTAAAAGAGTACTGGAGGATATGCATGCCTCTCCTTCTAGACTCCTCCCAATAGGAGTTGACTTGTTTGAACATGTAATCGAAAAACAGGGAGCCAGACAGGCATTTGAGTCATCCTTCAAGAACAGCACTACAACACAGATTAAACCAGAAGGGTTCAAGGCAATTCAAGATATCCAATGTCTAGTGCTATGGGGAGAAAAGGATAACCTCATACCCGTCAGATACTGTGATAGATTTAGAGAGAGGCTTCCTAGGGCTAAATATGAAATAATACAGGATGCTGGTCATGCCCCATTTGTAGAGAAGACAGCCTTATTCTATCAAAAATTAACCGCATTCTTAAACCATGGTAATGTTAATAATTATTGATTATGGTGCTATGGTTAGACAACGGAGAAGTGAGTGGAATCTTTTTAATTCTATTATTATAGGATTTTAACCCCAATAACAAAGTAATAAAGTAGTATACTAAAGAGAGGGAAACTCGATGACTGATCGAATTCGTTTAAATACATCTTACAGACGACTGTAATCCCAAAGAAGAATATGTTTGGGAAGAAGAAGAAAGAAGAAAATGACCAAGAGAAGCAGAAACAAGCAAAACGCTTCTACACCCTTTTGCAATTGTTAATGAACGAATTATTCGAGTATGCATCTAAGAATGGGCATGTCAAGATGCCCTATAACACATCATTTGGATTGATATATGATAAGAGGGATTCATTTTTGCTTCGAGGTTCAGACCAGAAAACAGGTAAAAAAATCTATCTTTATAATTTGAGACTAATTGCTAACGCTTTTGAGCAAAGAAAAAGTCAGATGGTAGGAGAGAATGCTCCTCAATATCTATTTGACTGGATCTACGAAGTTTGCACGATTTATATTAGTCCCTTCGTTCGCGAACATGTGGTAAATATTCAGCATAGAGGAAAAGGTGCCGCAGACAGGACGACAAGACAAATCATCAAGGGGTTTATGAATAAACTTTTAACCGAGCCAGATCTCAAGTATGTCTTGGATTCAATTAGAGAAGACAAAAAAACAGAGCAATGATATGGATGCCTCTGTGCATTAAGTGGGCATTAAATAGCAGTCGTTTGGGTTTCCTAAAATGAAGAATAGTTCGGAATCCATAGGGTAGTCGAATCCTTGTTTTTCCCACTACAACACTGCCTTTGATTGAAGACGAAATTGTGAACTTGTGATATGAAATTGTTTCCACGAAATGCTTCTCAAAATAAGGGTGAAAGAATTCGCCCGAAGTGGTTGGCAGCTGCAAAAGTAGGTTTAAACAGTTGAGCTGGTCTGATCATTGAAGCCAATATTCGCATTATTCCAAAGTTCAAAGAATATTTTATTCTTCTCACTTCAGTTGGTTGATAGTTACAATATTTACAAATAGAAGTGGAGTATTTATTATTAAGAGAGAGATCACAACTTCAGAGCTTCGAGTTAGGTCTTGTTATTCTCAATCAATGGTACTGTTCCTTACATGGAAATTATACAACTTGTCATTCTGCTACATAATTTGGGTCATAGTAAAAGGTCAGATTTAACTGAACATGTTTATTCCTTATCTAGCAGACTATAATGCATGGGAAGGTATCTTGTATTGTTAGATATCACGATAGTGACGCAAATTTATTAGTGGCAATATCTGATGAAATTGAAAGTAGACCAGTCCCATGTTTGCCAGTGATAGAGATTCTGAAAGAGCAACTGACATCCAAGATTATCAGGGAACGTGTAGTGAGTTCATAGTCGAAATAAGTAGTGATTATAAGGGTTGGGTTGACAAGTATAATCTGAGTCCAGAAGAAGCTAAATCCAGAAAGGCATCTATAGAGAAGGTAGTTGAAACCACTAATGAGTGGATAACAAAATACACGGATACAATCAAGAAAGTTGATATTGCCATGAACGACGGCATTAATAAAATGGCTGAGCTTACAGCAGGGTATCCCTTCAAATTTGAAGTGCTGGTAGGTCAGTCAATAAGATATACATACCATCAAGTGGGGAAGCTAAAGGTCAATGTAAAAGCGTCGCCAAAACCAGGTCATCTTATTCGAATAGGAAATTATCATAAAGACCAATTATTCTTGTTGAATTCAAGTTGTCAAGTAAATTTTGTGGTAAGCGAGGATATTGCGAGAGCTGTGGACGTATTGGATGATTTCGTAATTCTTGACGCCACACAATGTCTGAAAAATGATCTAATATCATTTACAATCGTTGTTGAGGAAATTTCCAACGAGTCCGTGTTGGAAAGGCGGGGTTATTCTACTATAGTTATGCTAAGTTAGGAATATGCATTCTAATTTTTTGTTGAAGTTTTTTTGATCCTGATCAGGTTATAATGTCATTTATGATGCAGGATTGTTTATCCAAATCAGAACTATTCACGAGACGATAGGTGAATATGGCGAGCATGCAGTCATGATACCTGGACGAGTTAGATCTCATTTGGATTGTTGATTATTTATTCTTCTTAATCTTGAATGTCTTAAAAAATAGATCAACCATAACTGGTATTTCTAGATAGTCTATGAGTATTGCAATCCACGCGAGGTATGGGGGAAACTTTACGAGATCATTGTCCAGAAGTGATTCGTATACAATCTCGTCTGTTATCCAAAATATATGAACTACTTGTATTGCCAACAATGCCAAGAAAATCATATTTTTCCTGGGATTAGGTTCGCCCTTAAAAATGCTAAATAAATAAAATGTAATTCCTGACACCAATGCAGGAATCTCAACATAGTCTACGACAATGAATAAAGGTATTAGTTCTTTTGGCAGTCCGAGGTAGCTTTGGCCGAATATTCGCTGAAGGACCACGTCTGCCGTAAGCCAGTATAGGTGTAGTATCTGTAAAGAGATAAGTATGAAGGTTATCTTTAGGTTAAGGTTTTCATATCTCGTCCAAAAGCTTAAAATTTTCTGAATTGCAACAGTCATTTGTCAGGTTGTTTCCAAGAATTTCCAAAATGGCAACGGGGGATTATGTAGGTTCTGTCATAACACGACGTCAGAGGTACTTCAACATTATTGAAACTTTCAATCTGACTATTGCGCATATCAATCATCCTAAGGTGATGGTAGTTCATAACAGCTACTGATTACGAGCAAACATTTCCCCTGTGTCTTGATATTTTTATGGAACATGTGTTGTATCTATCTCGGTCAATGCCTTATCATCCTGAACAATCACTAGGTAATCCCAGCAGCAGAAATTTTTTTTAACAAATCTTCCTATCTTTCATAATGCTTTTATTCTATTTTCCTTCAGCGCGTAATTTAGAGACAAGATTCAACACCCGTATGACTAGTTTTCTTTGTATTAGCTTTACGGTTGTTGTTTCATAAGTTATAGGCATCACTTCAAGAAAGATTATAAAAACACGTAGAGTCAAACTAGATAGCTTTGGATGAAAAATGATTTCATTTCATTCATGTCACCTCGGTCTACACCTAATTGGATCATACATTTTTGTAGAACCTGGGGTGCAGTAAAGCAAACAAATATTCCATTTCTGTAATAAAGAAGAAAAAGGTAAAAATGATGGAAGTCACTAACGGAGAATTCCACTTTCTATTAGGTTATCGGCGATGTTGCTACATATTGCGAAACCACTACATACATTTTTTTGCTTTATATCTTGTTCAGTATTTGTTTCTGATTCGTCAGCGTATACATGTATCCCTAGGACATTATGACCCATCAATCCAATTGTAGCCATGATGGTTATTATTACCAATACTATTTTCTTGCTCAATGCCACATACTAAGGAAGTTCACACACCTATATTGCAATTTAGAAAGCTAGTGCTATAATATAATGGGGTCAAATTTCGTAGAACAAAAATCTCCCTCTCTTTTAGTCATTCAAGAGATTAATGGAATAAATAGAATCATGTTATGTTTAGATTCTTAACAAATAAGACTGCACAGACATTAAAAGTGAAATAAGCATGGCAACTTAATCTTAACAAATAAGACGAAACTGCCTATCCCAGAAAAATTCGAATTTTGATGCCCCTATTGTCGTAATTAGGTATACCATAGGTATACCATACATCAATCTAAAATCTAGGCCGAATAATCCTAATTGTCGAGCTTTTGTTAATGATCATGCTTCTAATAATGAGAATGAGGTAATATGGCATAATGAGCCATGCGCTTGTGCGTAAAATGGGGCTATCTTGATTAGGAACCTTTGAATCTCGGATTTGAAGGTCAGCCCAGATTTTTACTAACCCAATGATGGAACAACATTTTCTACGTAGAAGAAATAGACGGAGTAATGACGGAAAATAGAGGTTCTATCTTCAGGGATTTTGTTGTCGGCAAGTCTCCGATAGCTCTCAAAGCTTCTGCCCGGATGCATTTTATACATAGATCAGCACTATACGAATCTACGTTATTGAAATCTTCAATAGAAATCCTGTAGTAGGCATCGACATCACAATGTTTACAATTAATCATTGATATGTACAGAAGTGTCAACGTGAACATGTGTGTATTTGTTGATAGGAAGTGACTAAGAGGTAAAGGGATATTTACCAGAGTACTCTCCATTATTTTATGTTAATGGTGCTCCTGAATAGTTTGCACATAAATTAGCTGCGTCAGTTATGACTCAGTTATCATTTTCTATACGGCATATAAATGCACGTAGCTATTTCAACAATAGCTGCATAATTTAATGGTACGATCATGTCGTTTACATATCAGAGACGATCAAGATAGGAATAAAAATATTATGATAAGGTAAGGAATCGGTTATATCTTACAAATTCCTATTTAGTGTAGAGATATGGGTTTCCTACTTTTTCGCAAGAAAAACCGCTGCGAAATTTGCCAGGACATATTTGATACGCACGAACAACTTATCAAACATTCAAACGAGGTGCACCACAGACCTATCCTCAAGTGCCAGAACTGTGGAGCACAGTTTCTCCGCGAAAAAGATAGACTCCATCATATTCAAGAAGAGAAGAAAAAGAAAGTGGATTTTCGAAGACACAGATGAAATAAAAATTTTTCCGTTAGTAGGTTGAATACCTGTGAATAAAAAGGGATTTGATCCAGTTTATACATTCCACATAGTGACCACCCCTATTTGGCTGATCCTCAAATTGGCCATAGGTATTTCTTTGTCTTCAGAGAAGTAGATGCCCACTAGTACTATGACTGTTAGAATGCGGTGGCCAATGATTGAAAAAATTTGTCAAGATCGTCATATTCGATCCTAATGGTAATTCCCCCAATTTATAGCGTAACATTCAAAGTTTACAGGAGATGGAATAGTACCTCGCATAGGGGTTTCTCATCAACACTGAAGAATGCTGGTCCTCAGTGGTGTAGTGTGATGTGACTAGCCAAAGTATTGTATGTGGAACAATTGAAGAGGTAAATCTAACAACCATATGCTACGGAAGAAGAATTCGTGATCCTAAATGAGTACTGTGAATACAGTCAGACTTCCCAAAAATGCTGTCAGAAATCTTAGTGAAACATTCTGACGGTTCTACATTACCATACTCAGGGCCTAACCTAGCCACAATGTTATCAGGTGTGACGGATCCGGTTTTCGGACTTGAGAGAGTAGATGTCAAAGGTAATCCATATCCATTCACGCTCAAGCTAGAAATCATAGAGTTTACTACAGCAAACCTTGAAACTGTGTGGAATCTCTTGCTATCAAATCCCGACCAGCCTGTAGATAAGTTGTAAGATTGTAAGTGCAATGTAGTACCGGCATGAATGAACGTTCCTTATAGACTATTTTCTACATATTTTCTAATCTTGAAAAAGTACTCTAGATATTCATATCATACATAATACATTAAATAGAGGTTATAAATCCCTCTTAAT